>CALCHA010000506.1 GCA_937901265.1 uncultured Phycisphaerales bacterium | reverse complement strand
AGCCGCGCCCACGCACCCGCGGACAGATCCGCACTCGAAAAATTCTCCAGCCGCACGATCTGCCATCCCTCCTCCGCCAGCGCCGCAGCGCCCGGCAACGGCTCGCCCGGATGCAGCGTCAGCACCCGCGCCTCCTCCGGCGATCCCTGCAGCAGCCGCGCCCCATCATCCTCCGGCCAGGGATCGACGCCCCCGATCCGCGCCTCAAACGCCCCGCCCTGCGCCCCATCCGCCACCGGCACCGTGACCCAGCGCGCCGCCGCCGCCGGAAACGTCAGCGGCTCCTCCGCCAGCGCTTTTCCGTCCCGCGTGAAACGCACCACCGTCGCCGGAAGTGGACCCGTCGCGCGAACCCGCGCCCACAGCGTCGTTCCGCGCAACGCAAACTCCGTGATGCCCACATCCGACGCCGGAGGAACCACCGTCAGCGCCGCCAATCCCCGGTCCTCGGGCATCCGCGACAGCCCCGTCGTCAGCAACCACCGCGGTGCCACCGCCCCACCTCCCGCCTCCGCTTGTGTCCGCCACGCCAGCCCCGCCGCCACCTCCCCGCCCGCGCCCGCCGCCACCTCCGCCCACGCCGACGGCCACCGCGCCGCCTCATCCAGCGGCGCATCCTCCAGCAGCACCCGCGGCATCTCCCCGCAGCCCACGATCGTCACCTCCGTCCCCGCCGGCAGGCGCGCCATCGCCAACTGCCGCACCCATGCCGGATCGTGCCACGGCGAAGTCCGCGCGGCCACCGACGAATCCAGCAGCAGCACCACCTGCGCCGCCGGTCCCCCCGACCACGTCACCGTTGGCCGCGCCGCGGCCAGCAGCGCCGCGCTCGCCGCCACCCCGGGTAACAGAATCGCCACCACCCGCGCCCGCACCGATCCCCGCCGGCGAAGCGCCAGCGCCACCGTGCCCCCCAACAACCCCGCCGCGAGCAACGAAATAATCCATGGCATGCCCGTCATCTTACCCATATGTTATCCTGCCCACGGAATGCCCTCGTGAAACCCACGGAGTCCCCATGACCAGCCTGCGCCCCGGAACCACCCGCTGCATCCTCTACCTCCTGCTCTTTGCCGGCTTCCTCTATCTCCACATGTCCCATCCCGCCGCCATGGCCAGCCCCACCCTCGAGCTCTCGGGCAATCGCGAAGTACTCCTCTTCGGCACCAACCTCGCAGTCCTCTGCGGCCTGGGCCTGGTGCTCGCCGCGCCCCTCCTCGCCCTCGCCCATGAAAACACCTTGCGTCTTCCTGATGGACCCCCATGCTCCACCCGCCCATGACATCCGCCTGGGTTCTGCTCATTCTGCTCGTCGGGGCGATCCTCGCCCTCTCCTTCGCCCTCCGCTCGCGCGCCCGCACCGCCCAAGGCTTTTTCGCCGCCCACGCGCGGATCCCCTGGTTCATCAACGGCTTCGCCCTCGCCGGTGCCTATCTCTCCGCCGCCTTCTTCCTGGGTATCTGCGGGCTGATCGCCTTCTGGGGCTACGACGGTTTCCTCCTCGCCATCGCCGGGCTCGCCGGCTGGCTCGTCGCGACGCTGCTCTTCGCCGAGCCTCTCAATGGCCGCGGGAGGTTCACCTTCGCCGACGCCCTCGATGGCCCCGGCGGTTCGTCGTCCCTGCGCCTCGCCGCCGGCACCTCCACGCTTGTCCTCGCGATCCTCTGCCTCCTGCCGCAGCTCCTCTGCGCGGGGGCGATCGTTCACTCCATCGCGGGACTCCCCTTCTTTGTCGGCGTCATCGCGGCCGGCCTCCTCATCATTCTCATCGTCGCCGCCGCCGGCATGCCCTCCATCACCTGGGTCCAGTTTTTTCAAGGGGCCTTTCTGCTGCTTGCGGGCGTCGCGCTCACGGTCGCCCTCTTCTCCCGCGGCCTTTCCGCCAAGCCGCCCGCCGCCGCGCCGCGCATCGTCGATGGCGCCGCCTTCGATCGCCTCCTCGCCCCCGACGACAAAGTCCTCCCCACCACCGGGCCCTGGATCGGCCACTACTTCGTCCGCGTCCAGCATCCCGATGGACACATCACCACCTGGAAATACGTCGGCATGGCCCGCTTCATCCGCGGCTACCCCGCCTCCCTCTTCACCCAGTGCCAGACCCTCACCCGCCTTCCCTCGGGCCAGACGCTGGTGAACGGCCTGCCGCAGACGCCGCAGAACGACCTCCATCCGGTCGGTTTCATCGATACCCTTCCCATCAACCCCGCCACCCCCACCACCCTCAAGCCCTCCACCGGCCCCCTCGGCCCACTTTCCCTTCTCGCCACCCTGCAGGACTCCACCCTGGGCCTGCCGCCCAGCCAGAGCCTCACCGCCGCCGATGGATCCCTCACCACGATCTACTTCCCCGACGCCATCCCCGTCCCCGACCTCATGGCACCCGGCCTTGACCCCACACTTTTCCCGGACTACCACACCACCCTCCCGGGGCGACTCAATTTCCTCTCGCTCATGCTCGCCCTCCTCGGCGGCACGGTGACGCTGCCCCACCTGTTGATCCGCCATTACGCCGTCAAAGACCCCGCCGCCGCCCGCAAAAGCAGCGGCCTGGCCCTTGTATTGATCGCGCTCGGCGCCCTGCTCGCGCTCTCGCTCGGGCTGGGGGCGATGGCCTCCATGCAGCTCGACCCGGCGCGCCCGATCCTCGCCGCCACCCTCTTCGCCAAATCCTTCGGCAGCCTGCCTTTCGCCCTGC
>CALCHA010000505.1 GCA_937901265.1 uncultured Phycisphaerales bacterium | reverse complement strand
GGGCCGACCGCGTTTGACGCCGACGGGCATGTAGTCGACGACTTCGACGACGCCGTCTTCCAAAAGAAAACGGGTGATGAGGACGTTGGTTTCGGGCCAGTAGACTTGTTTGCAGGTGGAGTCGCCGATGGGGGTGATCTGGAAGCGGCCGCCGATTTTGTCGTCGAGGATGGCGGCGAAGACGCTGGGGGAATCGAAGTGCGGCATGCAGAGCCAGTCGATGGAGCCATTGCGACCGACGAGGGCCGCGGTGTGCATGTTGCCAATGACGCCGTAGTCCTGGATGGGTAGGTAAGCCAAAGCTGTTCTCCATAAAGTCCCCCCCATGGTATCGCAGACCGGCGATTTGCTCCCGTCATTGAGGGGACGGCTCCGCTGGGCTGTCGACGACCACCACTTCAAACGGCAAAAGGGAGGCAAGCGGCGCGAGATCGCCAGCGGCGGTTTCGCGCCGGCGGCCGCCGTAGCGCGGGGATTCCGACGTCCACCGCGCCCTGCCGACATCGAGGGCGCGTTCCTGAGCGCTGAGGTTGCAAACAGCGCGCATGCCGCCGCGCTCATAGATCAGCAGGCACCCGCTGTGGTCGGCCTGCTCGATGCGGGCGCGGCGTGCATCCCCCCGAAAGAGCGGCCACTGGCGGCGTGCGTGAAGCAGGTCGCCATAAAGCTTGCGCAGGCCCCCATGCGGCGTGCCTTCCGGCCAGTCCCAGGAAAGAATCGCGGAGGCGAAGGTAGCGGGGGCACCCGGATCGGGAATCTCCGTCACCGAAGCGACGAAATCGGCGAACTCGCGCCTGCGGCCCTCGCGGACCGCCTGGAGCAGCTCTTCGCCGCCAAACGAGCAGAAAAACGGGAACCGCCGCAACTCGCCATACTCCTCCCCCATGAACAGCAGCGGGACGTAGGGGCAAAGCAAAAGCAGGGCGGCTGCCGCGCGTTGTTTTTCGGACGTTACCAGAAGCTCCGACAAACGCTCGCCAATGGCACGGTTGCCCACCTGGTCGTGGTTCTGGATGCACACCACGAAGCGCTCCGGGGGCAGGCCGACGGTGGGTGCCCCGTGCCGCCGTTTGCGGTTTTCGCTGTAGATCCCATCAAAAACGAAGGGCGTTTCGAGGGCCCGGGCAATCTGCGCAGGGCTGCCAAAGTCGCTGTAGTAGCCGCGCTGCTCGCCGACCAGATAGCTGTGCAGGGCGTGATGGAAATCGTCCGCCCATTGGGCCGTCAGGCCGATGCCCCCGCGGGTGGCGTCGCTGACGACGCGGGGGTCGTTCTGGTCGCTCTCCCCGATGATGTGCACAGCGCGCCCTCCCTTTGCAGCGACGTCCCGACCGAGGGCGGCGATCTCCTGCAGAATGGGACGGGCGCTCATGTCATAGATCGCGTGCACGGCATCGAGCCGCAGGCCATCGAGATGAAATTCCTGCAGCCACATCCGCGCGTTTTCCAGCACGTACTCGCGGACAGGATCACAGAATCGCTGGTCGTAGTTGACCGCCATGCCCCAGGGCGTGTGGTAGCAGTCGACAAGGTAGGGCCCGAATTCGGAGAGGTAATTGTGCTCGGGCCCGAAGTGGTTGTAGACGACATCCAGCAGCACCGCGAGCCCGGCGGCGTGGGCGGCATCGACGAGGCGGGCGAGCGCACGCGGGCCGCCATAGGTATTCTGCGCCGCGTAGGGAAGCACGCCGTCATAGCCCCAGTTGCGTGCACCGGGGAATTGGCCCACCGGCAGGAGTTCGATGGCGGTGATGCCCAGCTCACGCAGGGCGGGCAGACGGGGAATGATGGCCTCGAAGGTGCCCTCGGGCGTGAAGGTTCCGACGTGCAGCTCATAGATCGCGAGGTCTCGCGGCGGAATGCCGCGCCAGTCCTGATCGCTCCAGCGGAACAGGTCGGTGCGGACGACTTCCGAGGGCCCCGGGACGTTGTCTGGCTGATGGAGGGAACAGGGATCGGCCCGCTGCTCCCCGCCATCGATGCGAAAAGCGTAGCGCTGCCCCTCGTCGGCACCTTCAACCCGCAGGGCGAAGTAGCCGCCGGTCTGGGCAGTCATTTCCAGTTCCTGCGGCGGCTGATCGGGGTGATGCAACACGAGCTCGACGCGCCGGGCGACAGGCGCCCAGACGCGAAAATCGACGCCACCCGCCCGCCAGAGTGCCCCGCAACGCCGCAGTTCGTTCATCGCCTCTCGCCCCTGAAAACACGCATGATAACCGCTGACGGGCGAAGCAAAATCCGCACCATCGCCGGGGAAGACCGCTGCGGGCCAGCGACGTGGTGGCGCGCGGCTGATCCATGCGGTTTGCAAGCGCCCCGTCAACGAAAAAAGGGCCCCGCGTCTTTGCACGCGAGGCCCTTGGCGATCAGTTCAGGTTGTGCCTGGTTCAGGCATGGCGAGGCTTCGCCGCCGCGTTGGGCAGCTTGCCCTGCGACATGCCCACCAGCATGTACTGCTCAAGGCCCGACTTGTAAATGCCCGCCTGCACCTGTGACGCGATGTCCGGGTAGTTCGTCAGGTAGAAGCTCTCGTTGAAGAACGTGTTGGCGGCAAGACCCGCCTGCTGGCCGACCTGCAGGAAGTGCTGGAACACACTGCTGTAGGTGCCATTGGCGACCAGCGTCACCACCGACGGGTTCTGCGCCCGGTAGTAGGAGTCGATGAAGGCGACCGAGGGGCTGCGGCCTTCGAACTGGCCCGCCTGGAGGTAGTGGTCGAGGCCCGACTTGTACAGGCCCGCCCGAACCGCGGCGGCGACGTCGGTGTTCTGCGCCAGGTAGAACGTCTCATCAAAGAACGCGTTGACCTTGCGCTTCTCCTTCAAGCCATTTTTGATCAGGTGATCGAAGCCCGACTTGAAGTAGTGCGCCCGCACCGCCGCGGCGACATCCGGGTTGAGCGACAGGTAGGTCTTCTCGTTGAAGAAGGCCGAGGGATCGCGACCGCTCGTCTGGCCATAGTTCAGGAAGTGCTGGTACCCGCTGGTGAAGTACCCCGCGGTAATGGCCGCGGCCACGTCGCTGTTGTGCGCGAGGTAGAAGCGTTCATCAAAGAAAGGCGTCGGCGACATGTAGAAGCTGCCCGCGGTCGTGGCCGCCATCGTGTTGCCCACGGTGTCCTTCACGACGCCGCCGGCGATCTTGATGACGTAGGTGCCCGCGTCGGCGGCATCCCAGCTTCCGCCCGGCGGAACGAACGAGTAAGTCACCGTCCGCGAGCCATCCTGGCCGACGACGATCGACATGAACGTCGCCTTCACGCTGAACCCCTTCGGGCCGGTGATCGTGACGAGGGTGCTGTTGTTGTTGACGGTCGGACCGTTCATACCGCTTTGATCCGTGAACTTGATGGTGAACGTCATCCGCGTGCCGTTGGAGGCGGTGATGTCTTTCGCCGTCAACGTGGCGGTGGGAGCCGTGACGTCGAGCACGGTCACACCCGCCGCGCTGCTGGTGGCCGTGTTGTAGTTGGCCGCACCGTTGTAGGTCGCCGTGATCGAGTGTGCACCGACTGCCAGGGCACTGGTGCTGTAGGAGGCGACGCCATTTGCGACGTTGACGGTCGCCAGGACGGTGTTGCCGTCGGAGAAGGTCACCGTGCCGCCCGGCGTGCCGACGGAAGTGACCGTGGCCGTGAAGGTGACGCTGCTGCCCTGGTTTGCCGTGGCGGCTGAGGCCGTGAGCGCGACCGCACTGGTGGCCTTGCTGACGATCTGGGTGATTCCTTCGTCGGAAGATGCCTCGAAGTTCGAGTCGCCCGTGTAGGAAACCCAGATCCCGTGGTTACCGGCGTTGAGGCTCGAGGTCGTCAGGGTCGCGATGCCCTCCTCATTGACCTGGCCGCTGCCCAGAAGCGTGTCGCCATCGTAGAAGTTGACGCTGCCGGTGGGCACGCCAGCCTCAGAATCGACGCTCGCGGTGAAGGTCACGCTGTCGCCGTAGGTGCTCGCTCCCGACGACGTGACCGAGACGCCCGTTTCGGCCTTGTCGACGATCTGGCCGATGCTGCTGGCTTCCGCCTCCATGAAGTTGCCGTCGCCGCTGTAGGTCGCGTAGATGTTGTATTCACCAGCACCCAGCCAATTGATGCTGAGCGACGCGCCGCCCTCCTCATCGACCGTGGCGGTCCCCAGGAGCGTGTCGTTGCTGAAGAACGACACGCTGCCCGTGGGCGTTCCCGCGGTGGAGGTCACGGTGGCGTAGAAGGTCACGTTCTCGCCGTAGGTGCTCGTGCCCGACGACTCGATGCTCATGGCGGGGTTGGCGCGGGCGATCGACTGCTCCGTCCCTTCGCTCCACGCATCGCTGAAGCTCGCGTCGCCGCTGTACGAAACGGAAATGCCGTGCAAGCCGACGCTCAGCGCGCTCGTGCTGAGCGTCGCGATCCCGTCTTCCACAGTGACCGTGCCGAGGTTGGTGTCACCGTCAAAGAACTGCACCGTGCCCGTCGGCATACCGGCGCCCGGGGCGGCGGCACTGAGCGTCGCCGTGAAGGTCACCGAGTCGCCAAACTGCGCCGTATCACTGCTCGAGGTCACGGAAATGTTCGTGCCGGAAGGATAGACGCTCTGCTCGACGCCTTCCGCGGACGTGGCGGCGAAGCTGGAATCGCCGCTGTAATCCGCGGTGAGGGTGTGCCCGCCCACGTTCAGGCTGGAAACCGAGAACGTCGCAACGCCATCAACCAGCGTCACCGGTTCCCCAATGACGTCGCCGTCAGCGCGGAAGGTGACCGTTCCCGTGGGCAAGCCCGCCCCGGGAGCGATGGGATTCACCGTGGCGGTCAACGTCACGCTCTGGCCGAAGACGCTCTCATCGGCGGAGCTCGTGATGCTGGCGAGTACCTGGGCCTGTTCGACGGTCTGGGTCATGGCAACGCTTACCGCGCCATCGTTGAAATCGATGTCACCGGAATAAACGGCGGTCAGGCTGTGTATTCCGACGTCGAGGCCGGCCATATCCAGCGAAGCGACGCCATTCTCCAAATTCACCTGGTCGAGCAACGTCGCGCCGTCAAAGAAGTAAACCCACCCGGTCGGCGTTCCAGAGCCCGGCGCGCTCGCCGTGACCGTCGCCGTGATCGTGACCGACTGCCCAAAGACGCTGTTGCTCTGGCTGCTGGCCAAGCCCACGTCCGCATTGTCGGCGACGACCTGGTCGAAAGCCCCCAGGAAGTCAGTGCTTCCCTCGAAGTCCTCATCGCCGGAGTAGATCGCGGTGATGGTGTGTTCAGTGGTGCTGAGGTTTGACGTGCTGAGCGTGGCCACGCCGTTGCCATCGACGTTCACCGCGTCGCCGTAGAGTTCACCATCCACGAAGAACTGCACGCTCCCCGTCGGGGTGCCGGTGCCCGGGGCGACCACAAAGACCGTGGCGATCAGATCGACGCTCTGGCCATGCACGCTCGGGTTGTTGCTGACCGAAACGACCGTGGAAGTCGCGGCCTGATCGACGCTCTGGGTGTAAGCGCTCGAGGTCTCGCTTCCGACCGACGCCTCGTCGCCCGCATAAACCGCGAAGAGGCTGTGCTCGCCCGTGGCAAGCGTGCAGGTCCACGAGGCGTTGCCCAGGCTATCGAGGTTGACCGTGGCGAGCAGCTCCTCCCCGTCATACAGACTCACCACGCCGCTCGGCGTCGCCGCACCGTTGGCGGTGCCCATGACGCTGATGAACGTCGTCATCGACTGCCCATGCACCGCCGGGTTGACGCTGGTGACCAGCATCGTCGTCGTCGGAGACTGGACGTACGTGAAGGCGACCGGCGACGTGCTGCCGCTGTAGTTGTTCGAGCCGAAATACACGGCGGTGATCGCGTTAGACGCCAGGTTGAGGTCGGAAGTCTGCAAGGTCCCCGTGCCATTGGCATCGAGCGAGACCCCGCCAAGATAGGTGGCGCCATCAAAGAATTCGAGCGTGCCCTCGGGGATTCCGGCGTCGCTCTGCACGGTGGCTGAGAGCGTTACGGTGTCGCCCAGAGTGGAAACCTCCGGGACGCTCGGCGTGGTGACCGTGGTGCCGGCGGCCACAATTTCCTGGCTTGCGGCGACCGGATCGGTGCTGCCGGCGAAGTTGTCGTCGCCAAGGTAGATCGCCGAGATGGTGTAGCTTCCCGCGTGCTCCAGCGTCGTCTGCATCGTCGCCATGCCATTTTGATCAAGGCTCACGGCGTCGCCGAACGCATCGCCGTTGAGGTAGAACTGGACGCTCCCCGTCGGGGTCCCGGCCGTGGAGCTGACGGTGGCCGTGAACTGCGAGCTCTGCCCGAAGGTCAGCAGCGACTGATTGACGGCCGTGTCGGTGCTGGTCGCGGCCTGATCGACGAGCACCGGGAAGTCAGCGTTGTTGGCCGCGAAGCTGCCATCGCCTTGATAGACAACGCTCAACACGTGGAAGCCGGCGCCCCGCCCGCTGCCGTTGAGATCGGCCAGGCCGTTCTGATCCAGAGTGGCCGTGTCCAGGAGGGTCTCGCCCTCAAACAGCTGGACGGTGCCCGAGGGGGTTCCGCCGAGCGAAGCGATTTCGGCATGAACGATGAGCGGATCGCCGTAGGCCACCGGACCGTCGATGAAATAGCCCACGTTCGTGGAGGCCTCTTCGACCTGCTGCGAGATCGTCGAAGAGGTGGCACCGGTGAAGTTGCTGTCGCCGGTGTAAACCACCGCGATGGAGTGCAAAGACACACTCAGCGAGGAGGTGGTGAAAGTGGCCTGCCCAGTCCCATCAAGGACGGACGTGCCCAAGAGGATGGCACCATCGAAGAAGCTCGCCGTGCCGGTCGGGATGCCGCCTTCGGAG
>CALCHA010000504.1 GCA_937901265.1 uncultured Phycisphaerales bacterium | reverse complement strand
CCCTCAGCCCGCCCCCATGACGATCAGCACATGGCGGCAAAGGTCATCAGCACCAGAATTGCAATCTTGATTTTCCGGGGGGTGGCAATGTCGATCATGATGGCGGCCATAGGTTTCTCCCTCGCAACGTAACAGGTTGCGGAGGGTTAAAGCAAAGCCTGTGCGGAACTTTAGCCAATTCTCAAGATTTCCCGTGACTGATAAAACCCCGCGCCAGCCACCCCGCACCGCCGCGCGCCGGCGCGCCAAGAAAAAACCGCCCAACCCCCCAGGCTCAATCCGGTCTCGACGTCGCAAAACCGCAACATCGCCGCGTAGGTAATTTTAATGATGTGGTGCCCACGCACCACGCCGCGCGCCGGACGGGGGTCGCTGCGGCTCAGGGCCGATTGGCCAGATCCCGCTGCCGCTGCCGTTCGGTGGCTTTTTTGAGGGTGCGTTTTTCCCAGTAGGTCAGGGAGTGCAGGCCATGCGCGTGGACCTTTTCAAGGATGGCGTCGATGCGGGCCTGTTCGAGTTGCTCGGCCTGATGCCTCTTGCGTGCGGCGAGGAGCGCGTTCTTCTTGAGCTTCTTGCGACGCGGGGCAGGGGTGTCCATGTAGTTGTAGAGGTTGTCGTCGGCATCGTCCATGACGCCCGGCCCGGCGGCGTGCAGCGCCCGGCGGCGGTTGAAGTTGTCCGAGAAAATCAGGACCCAGACGATCACGCCGAAAAAGTCCGTGAAGTACATGGAAATGAAAAAGAAGGGGACGGCGAGGATCATGCCGGCGATGGCGGTGATGGTGGAGGCCTTCCACGCGCCGAATTTCGGCGTTAAGACCGCTTGCCAGAGCCGCCCGCCATCAAACCAGTAGCAGGGGAACAGGTTGATAATGGTGATGGCTGCGTTAATCGTAGCGAAATAGGCGATGCAGAGGGCGAGGACGTTGAACGCAGGGTTGCTTGACGCAGCTCCCACTTCCAGCGGCGCCATGGGGCTGAAGCCCAGCGCGATTGAATACCCGGTGCTTGGGAGGAAATGGAGCAGGAGGAGGGAGAGGAGAAACAGAGGCAGGGAGATGGCGATGCCGCCGATGTTGGCGACGAAGGAGGGCCAGGGTGCACTCGAGACATGCGGCGGCGACATCCCTCCGAGAGGCCAGACGATCCACTCCCAATGGCTTCCGCCCACGCGCTGGGCAAAGAAGCTGTGGCCCGCCTCGTGGAGGAGAACGGCGAGCAGCGCCAAGACAATGTGTGCGGGGATCAACCAGACCGGGAGGTGGTCGCGGAGGATGTGGACGGCGTCGAACAGGGCATACAGGAGGAACCAGAAATGGAGGCGAATGTAGAAGCCCGGTGCCTTGTAAAGGGGCAGGGACATCTGCAGGAGGGCTGCGGGGTTGGCGAAGTAACCATTGATCTCTTCGCCCCCCTGGTTGTAGCCACGATCGCGCCAGCTCATAGAAGCACTCGGTGGAAAGGGTGGCAACGCCGCCAGGGCGTCGAGGACGTCGGCCCTTAAAGGCCCGCGAAGTATCTTAGCAGAGTGGCGATGGACTTGGCGTCGACCATCTTATTTTCACGGATGAGGGCGAAAATCTGGTCTTTGGTGAAGGGCTCGGTCTGGATTTGCTCATTGTCTTCGAGGTGCTGCGGCCCGGGCGTGAGGCCGGTGGCGAGGAAGGCGTACATTTTTTCCGTCAGGATGCCCGGCGAGGTGTAGAACCAGCCGAAGGGGGTGATGGCGCGGGCGGTGTGGCCGGTTTCCTCGGTGAGTTCGCGGGCAGCGGCGGCGGCGGGATCTTCGTGGGCGACACCCATGGGGGTGCCGGGGGCGCGCTCCAGGGTGCCCGCGGGCAGTTCAAGCAGGGATTCGTAGACCGTGTGGCGGCGGTTGTGGATGAGCAGGATCCGGCCATCGTTGAGGATGGGCAGGATGATGACGGCACCGGGGTGGAGGGCGACTTCCCGGTGGGTGGTTTTGCCCGAGTTGGTGGTGATGGGCCGCAGCACGAGTTCGACACGTTCGCCGGCGTGAATAAGTTTATCGGCGGGTTA
>CALCHA010000503.1 GCA_937901265.1 uncultured Phycisphaerales bacterium | reverse complement strand
TCGTCGAGGTGTTGACCGCCCCGGCGTGCTCCTGGTACTCGGTGATAAGTTGTCCCAAGCCGTTGTACACGCGCTTGACCTCGTTGATCACGCTGTCATCCGAGCTGTTCCGCAGGCTCAGAAGCGTCGGACGCCCCAAGGCATCATACTCCATGTAATTGTAGGTCGCATCATTGGAATGCCAGGCGATATGCCCCGCCGAATCGTAGAAGTTGCTCACCCCCTGGCCCTTCTGGTCGATGGTCTCCAGGACATTCCCGCACCAATCCACCTCGGAATAGCTGACCTGGTGGCTCGAGCTCGTGCTGGGGCTGCCGGTGGAGGGATCCGGGTATTTTACAAGCGTGAGGTAGAACTCGGGCGTTCCGGAATAGTCGTAGTCGTACTCGGTGCTCTGGCTGTTGGTCCCGCTGGGCATGATGGCGGTGAGCAGGTGGATGCGGTCATCGCCGTCGTAGCTGTAGGTGGTGGTCTGGTTGCAGCTGGCGGTTGGCGGCACATTTTCTCCATGACGATGCAAAATCGGGTAACGACATGAAAACAATTATGTCAATCACAATCTGTATCCAACGGATCGTTTTACTTCCACGAGGATCGGCGATCAAAACAATCAGTCCAGAAATGGCTGCGAAACAGGCCGTTATCCTCCGCAGTCCACCTCTGGTGACGTCATATCCACGCCGTCGCACCGCGAAACAAATACTTCACGGTGGTCGGGTTCATGCCAAGCTGGCTTTGTGAGTAGTTGAGCAGGGCGGACCGTCAGCGAACGTGTAGCCTCGCGGCGACAGTCTCGTCCCTTCGCCCCCTCCCCCCTCACGCGGGCAAATTTCTGCGGCGGCGGGCGAACAGGGCGGCGGCGGTGGCGATCACGACGGCGGAGAGGCTCGTCCATGCGGCGGGCAGGGGGGTTGCGGTGCTGTCGGGGAAGGGATGGGCGGCGAGCTGGCCGATGTCTTCGGGGCTCAGCACGCCGTTCCAGAGACGCAGGAGCGCTATCGAGCCGGAGGAGCAGGCGTTGTTGCCGCGCTCCAGGGTGTCGCTCTGCCTGGCCCGGCCCAGGAAAAGGTTCAGGAGGTGGCCCGGGTTGTCCTGTTGGTCGAGCTGCAGGACCGGGGTGGTCGCTGAGCACAGAAGCTTGCCGTCGACATAGGTGCTCGCCCGGCCGCCATCGACGGTGAGCACGAGGTGATGGAACACGTCCGGAGCGATCGCGGCGGCCGAGCGGCCGGCGGGGAAGAGCTCCAGGTTGTTGGTTGGCCCGACATACAACCCCTCTTCGGACAAGCCGTTGCCCACATCGACCAGGCGCCGCCAGACGTTCTCGTGAGCCGCGAATTTGAACACCATGTCGAGGGTGTAGTGGTGCGGATCGAGCAGATCGCGCGTGCCGACCGAAAGGCCCGGCTGGGCGGTCGCGGGCATAGTGCCGCCGGCGAAGGACCAGACGACGCGCGATTCGCCAAAGACGCTTTCGGTGCTGAAGCGACTGACGCCCGCGGGATCGACGCGCGTCAGCGCCGGCTGGCCAAGCTGATCGGCCGCAAGGGTGTCGTGAAATTCCCACGTGGCGATGGGCGCAGCCGCGAAGGCAGGGGTGGCCAAAGCCAATGAAACAGCAGCCAGAAGCGCGAAGCGCATGAGATTCTCCGGCGCAAATACCATCCGTACGGGGAGTCCAGCGTTAAGCATGCCCCCAAATTTGAACTTTTCAAGGGAAATTCGCGGCCGGTGAGAAATCGTCGTAACACCCTCGCCAGCAACCTTTTACTGTGGCGGCGCCAGCGCCGGACTGCCCGGCGGCGGGGGAATGTCGGGGCCGGGGTTGCCCAGAGAGGGCGAGATGGCAGGATGGGTAGGGCCATGCGGGGCGATCTCGGCAGTTTGAGCAGCAGTCTGGGGCGCGGGTTGCGTGGTGGCCGCGCGGTGGTGGGGGTCCAGGGCCGCGATCGCCTCGTCCGGCGTCGCATAGGCGTGAGCCCGCACTTTCTTCGCCAAGGCCTGCACATAGTGGGTGTAGTCATCCACCGCCCGGAGGTCCGCTGCCGCCACCCGGCCGGTCGGAAACAGCCCGGAGCGTCCGAAATCCAGCTTCCAGTGATCCCCTGCCGCGCTGAGCGTGTAGGGGGGCGTCGGCGGGGGGGGAATGACGCGTGCGGTGTCGGGCTCAAAGCGCACGGTGGCGGCGTCGACGGCCTCGAGCAAGCCGGGGAGAGGATCGTCTCCGAGTTTCCCCGCGTTGCCGAAGGTGGCGACCAGCGCGTGCTGAAGTTCGCGCAGCGCCAGGGCCTGGGGGACCAGATGCTGCAGCGAGCGCTTTTGGTCCTCCGAGGCGAAGGTTGAAAGGGCCATCAGGGTGCCGGTCTGCCCGTCGGCCAGGGCGGTGAGGGCGCGCTTGAGAGGCACCTTGGGGTCCTCGCGGGGCAGGGGGCGGTCGCCGGGCTGGGCCGAGCGTCCGGGGGGATGCGCGGCGCAGCCAGCAATGGCCAGGAGCAGCAGGGCGGAGAGGCGGGGCGTTTTCATGATCAGTCCGTGCTGCGGCGGGCGCTGCGTGCGTCGCGCCAGGTGGCGAATTTCTTATCGCGGATCTGCTGGGCAAAATCGAAGGCGGCCAGGGCTTTGACGCGCATGATGGAAAGCGTCGTCGCCGGCATCGGGTCGATCTTGTTGATCGCGAGCGTCGGTGCCGGATCGATCTTCCATTCCTCGCCGACGCGGGCGAAAAAGAAGGTCAGTTCCAGGGACCCCAGCGCGAGGGTCATGCGGGCGACGCCGTTGCGGAAATAAAGGGGCATCCAGGTGGTGCTGTTGATGGCGGGGGTGAGATTTTTGTCGTCGGCGCTGTCCAGCGGATCCAGCGGCAGGGCGACCTCGCCAAAGGCGTCGAACGCGGCCCCGCGGATGGCCCGCGCGGAGGCGAGTCGCAGGAAGAGTGCCTCGAGGGCGCGGGCCTCATCGGTATCCGGCGAGGCGACGGCTTCGCGTGCCGCGCGTTCATCGCGCGACCGCACCGCGTTGAGATAGGTCGCCAACGCATGGCGCGGGCTGTCGTACCCCGCCGGCTTTTCGGCCGCGGCGGCGGCGGGGGCGGGCTGGGTGGCGGGCGGACGGGCGAGCGGAGGCGTATCGTCATTGGCAGAGCGCAAGGCGGTGAAGCGGGCGAGCGCGGCGGCGGGGGTGGGGATTTTGCCGGCGGCGAGTTCCCGGGCGAGGGTCTCGTAGGCGTCGGCCTCCGCGCGCAGGCGCTGGGCGGCGGGAAATCGCCGCTGCGTGGGGAGCAGGCAGTCCGGATCGAACGACCACTCGCCACCATCGCGCGCCAGGAGCAGCGGGGCGCTCTCCGGGGCATCCGGGAAGATCAGCGCCTTGCTGCGCGTCTCATCCACCCACACCTGCGCGGTCTGCAGCGATTTATCGACGGCATTGACCGCGGCGAGCTTGATGGGCTGCGGGTCGGCGTCGGCGGCCTTGTCGTTGAAGCGCGCCTGGGCGACGAGCAGAAAGGTGCGGCGGGCGCGGGTGCGGCGGAGGAAGAGGTCGGCGTTGTAACGCGTGGAGTAGTCGGAGAGATCGAGGGTGTTTTCAAACCCCTCAGCATCATCCGTGAGCAACGCCGCGAGGGCTCGCGCCGCCGTGGCACGCGCCTCCTGCAGGGTGGGCAACTTGTCGGGCGGGTTAGCCGGAGCGGCGTCGTCGGCCGCACGCAGGGGAAGGGTCAGGGCCAGCAGAAGCAGCGGGAGGCGGCGCAGCAGAGGCATGGAAGGGTCTCCGGGTTTAGCAAAGGCCTCTATCTTATCGGATGATGCCGGTCTGCGCAGGGAGACTTTTGCGGAGGCGTTCGCCCGTCCGCTTTCGGAGGCCCCTTTTCACGGCCGCGTCGCCGGCGTCCCCACGGCCGCCTTCTCCCCCCACTTGTCGCTATACACCGCCTCCCGCGCGCGCAGCACCCCCTCACCGCGCGGCCGATCCTTCCCGCTGCTCCCCACGCTGT
>CALCHA010000502.1 GCA_937901265.1 uncultured Phycisphaerales bacterium | reverse complement strand
CTTGACCTGCGCCAGCGCCGCGATGACCGCGGCATTTCCGGTGGCCCAGCCGATGCGCCACCCGGTCATGTTGAAGCTCTTGCTCAGGGAGTGGAACTCGATGGCGACCTCGCTGGCGCCGGGAATCTCCAGGATGCTGCGCGGCGCTTCCTCGAAGTAGACTTCGCCATACGCCAGATCATTGGCGATCACCCAGCCATACTGGCGGGCCATCGCGACGGCCTTCTCGTAGAAGGAGCGGGGTGCGGTCGCGGCGGTCGGGTTGTTGGGATAATTGAGCCAGATGAGCTTGGCCTTTTTCCGGACGTCCTCGGGAATCGCGTCGAGGTCGGGCAGAAATTCGTTTTTCTCCAGCAGCGGCATCACATGCACCACGCCGCCGGCGAAAAGCGTCCCGGTATTGTAGACCGGATATCCGGGCTGAGGGACCAGCACGACGTCGCCGGGATTCACCACGGCGAGGGGCAAATGGGCGATGCCATCTTTGCTGCCGATGGTCGTGAGCACTTCCTTGTCCATGTCCACGGTGACGCCGAAGCGCTTTTTCATAAAAGCGCTGGCTGCGGTGCGAAAGGCGGGGACACCCTCGTCGAAGGGATAACGGTGATTTTTGGGGTCATAGATCGCCTTGGCCATCTCATCAATGATGAATTTGTGCGTGGGCAAATCGGGATCACCCACTCCGAGGTTGATGACATCCTTCCCCGCCGCCAGAAGCGCCCGCTTCTTCTTGTCGATCTCAATAAACAGGTAGGGGGGCAGCGCCTGCAGACGGTCGGATTTGCTGAATGCCATGGGGAAACCTCAATAAAATTGTGGCGTCGCAGCTTACGGAAAATGGCGCACCCGGTAAAGGGACGCAGCACCGCATCCGCCGGGGTTTTGGCAAAAATGCTTGTTGGTTCGCCGCTCTGGCATGGCTAGAATGTTCGTTATCGCTGAGCCTTGATTTTTCCTTGCTGCGCACCCGTTGGACCCCTATGACCTATGGCAACGCACTTATGAGTCCGCAGAGGCTTACTGCCCTCCGGTCGACCGGCCTGATGGACGGCCCGCGCGAAGAACCCTTCGATGTCTTTACGCGACTGGCCAGCCGCATGCTGCAGGCACCGATCGCCTTGATCTCGTTGGTCGACGCCGATCGCCAGTTCTTCAAAAGCCTCGCCGGTCTGCCTGAACCCTGGGCGACCGCGCGCCAGACGCCGATTGCGTATTCTTTTTGCCAGCACGTGGTCACCTCCGGACAGGTGCTGGTCATCTCCGATGCGCGCGAGCACCCGCTGGTGCGGGACAATCCTTCGGTCTCCGAACTGGGCGTCGCGGCCTATCTTGGCGCGCCGCTGACGACCCGCGAGGGCCACCAGTTGGGCTCTTTGTGTGTGATCGACTCCGAGCCGCGGGACTGGAGCGACGGCGACATCGCCGCCCTGAAGGACCTGGCGGTCGCGGTGATGTCCGAGGTGGAATGGCGTCGCCAGGTGAACAGCTCGCGACGGGATGTGAGCGTCCGCGATCAGTTCATGGCCATCCTGAGCCACGAGCTGCGCACGCCGCTCTCGCCGGCGCTGCTCATGGCCACCGCAATGGCCGCGGACCAGCGTCTGCCGCAGGACGCACGCGACGACGTGGAGCTGATACGCCGCAACATCGAGGTGGAAACCAGGCTCATTGACGACCTGCTCGACGTCTCCCGGATCGCGTCGGGCAAGCTGGAATTGCGGACGGCGGTGGTCGATGCCCATGCGCTGATCCGCAGCGCGGTGGCGCTTTGTCATCAGGAAATCACCGCCAAGGGGGTTTCTCTGCGTCTGGATCTGGACGCCGAGCGGTCGCACGTTCTGGCCGACGGTTCCCGGCTGCAGCAGGTGTTCTGGAATTTGCTTAAGAATGCCGTGAAATTCACCCCGCGTGACCGTGAAATTGCATTTGAAACGTTCAATCGCGAGGAGCGTCTGGTGATTCGTGTGCGCGATCAGGGGATGGGCATTGCGCCGCACAAGCTGCGCGACGTCTTCGATGCCTTTGAGCAAACGGACCCCACGGTCACACGCAACTTCGGCGGCCTGGGCCTGGGGCTTTCCATCTGCAAGGGGGTCGTCGAAGCGCATCATGGTTCGATTACCGCCTTGAGCGAGGGCCAAAACCGCGGAGCCATTTTTCAAGTCGAACTGCCCCTCACCTCCCTCCCCGAGACCGCTCATGCGCCCACCACCGCGCGCGCCCCTGATGCCTGCTGCAACATTCTTCTGGTGGATGATCACGTCGATACG
>CALCHA010000501.1 GCA_937901265.1 uncultured Phycisphaerales bacterium | reverse complement strand
ATTCGTTGCATCATGCCTTTCGCCATGCCCCCCCTGCCCCACCCCACCGCCCCCCTTGTCCCCCCGCCCCCCGCGGAATCAGAGCCGCCCCCTCCCTCAGTTCGCCACGCGCTTCGCCACCTGCTTCCGCAGAGCGTCATAGGCGGCCAAGCTGCCAAACACATTCACCGCCGGATGATCCCCCAGCAACTTGATCTGCGCCGCGGCCACCTGCCAATCCCCCGCATACGCCGCGTATTTCAAAAACCAGCTGCGATCAAACACACTTCCCGGATTCTTCGCCAGCAGCGGCAGATACACCCGCTTGATGTCCAGCCACACCACCGGCTGGGCGTAATATGCTGCGGGATTTCCCGATTCCTGCGACAACCACTCGTGCGCCGTGATCAGTGCCATCGGCACATGCCCCTTGGCCACCATCTCCCGGGCAAAGCCCAGCAGCTCCGCGTCGCTGCCATACCAGCGGCTCCGCAGGTAGTTCAACTTCATGGTCACGGCTGGTTCGTTGTCCGGGTTCGCATCCATCGCCCGCTTGAACCATTCTTCCATCGCCTGTCGGCCGCTCTGAGCGCTGCCGCCGCTGGGGCTCAGCAGTTCCACCTCGATCATCGCCGCCGGGGCCCACGGCGAGTGCGGATTTGCCCGCCACGCCTGTTCGTAGTCCGCACGCGCCCGACTGCACGCCTCCTCCATCTCCCGCTGCCGTTCCGGCGTCACCGTGTCCGCCGTTCCGTAGCCTCGCGCCGCCCAGGCATCGCCCATGGCATCCTTGCCCCTCAGATACCAGGTGCAGGGACTCGTGGGCTTCGCCTGTTCCAGCGGCGAAAGCACCAGGCCCTTCTCTTCCCACTTCAACATGTCCTTCGCCCGCCCCAGCATCTGGTTCGACCACTTGAACAATTGCGCATCGGGAATCCCCTCCATCTTCGCCACCTCCGGCCACTGCCCGGCCGCCAGGTCGTAATAACGCTGCACCTGTGCCTCATCGTCCCCCGGGTCCCCCGGGTCGATGCTCACCCCATCCATCGCGGCCATAAACCCCGCGAGTTTCAGCACCGGCGGATAGTTCTCGCGGTTGAAGCGCTCCGCCGCTTTGCTGACCAGTCGGTGAACTTCTTTGCGATCCGCGGTCGGCGTTCGCGACAACTCCGCCGCGTAGGCATGCAGCACCAGCGGATCATCCGCCCCCGCATCCACCGCCTTCTTGAACATCCCGGCACTATGCCCCGCGAACTCCACCGTCAGCGTCTCTGGACCGACTTGCAACTCCGCCGTGAACGCCTCATGCACCAGCGCGTCCCACCTGGGATCTCTGTGCGTCCCCTGGTCATAGGCCGCCAGCGTCACCTTCAACAGCCACGCCTCGTCCGCCGCTTCCTGGTCCTCCGCCGACGCCGTCACCGCCTTCGTCTGAAACGCCGGCAGCGCCCGCTTCAGCCGCGCGCGCACTTCCGGATCGACCTTCGGATCCTCCACGGCCCGTTGCACCAGCTCCAGGGCATCGGGAGGCAGACTCTGCACCGCCGCCTCGCCGCGCTGCCGCTCCTTGAAGTCCTCCGAGGACAGCAGGCGCACCGTCTCCTTGAACTTCGCCACCGTCTCCGGCGACGCGCTGCCCGCCCGCGCGCCGCCCGTCTGGGCCGGCCCCGCGGCCGCCGTCATCAGCAGCAGTCCCACGCCCAGCCCGCACAACCACTCATTCCGCCGCTTCATCAGTTGCCCTCCGTGGGCGAATACGTATCGATCAACGCCGCATCTCCCTGCACCGACATCACCATGGGCACGCCATCGCGCACAAAGGGCACCGCGCCATACTCCAGCAGATGCGCCGGATAGGTGCGCTGCATTTCCTTGCCGGCATCCCACACCTTCACCGGCGTTTCCGCATTGCCCGCGAACGCCACCGTCCCCGCCTGCGACATCCCCGCGATCAGCTGATGGTGCCCCAGCTTCCGCAAATGCACCGGCTCGAACGTCGCCGCATCCAGCACCTCCCACATCCCCTCGGTGTCGATCAGCGACAGCAGCTTGCCATCCGTGCTGTACATTGCGTTCAGCGGATCACGCCCCGGCGTCACAAACTTGTGCACCAGATTCCCCGCCTCCACATCCATCAAATAAAACCCATGCTCCTCCGACGACCACTGCGGCTGCGAATCCCGCGCTTTCGTGATCGCCACCAGACGCTTGCCGTCCGGCGACCACGCGATCCGCCCCAGCGGAGCGCCGATCCGCGGCAGCTTCCCCTTCACCTTCCCCGTCGACAGGTCATACAACGTGATCTGGCCATCCCCCTCCACCCCGTTGCCATTGTTCGTCAACATCGCCCCCGCCAGCGTCACCCCGTCTGGCGACATCCCGATCACCTTGAACGCCCCCTTCTCGGCCGTCACCTGCCCCGTCACCTTGCCCGTCGTCGTGTCCAGAACCATCGCATGCGTCAGGCTCGCTGCCGCCACGTAGCGCCCATCCGGCGAAAATGCCGTGGGACCGTCATACACCAGCTTGTGCCCCGTCGGTGCCTGCATCAACATTTTCCCCGTTTCGAGGTCCCACACCGCCAGATACC
>CALCHA010000500.1 GCA_937901265.1 uncultured Phycisphaerales bacterium | reverse complement strand
GAGGGCGTCGGAGAGGTAATCGCCGTTGAGGTTGAGGGTGGCGATGACGTCGAATTCATCGGGGCGGGTGAGCACCTGCTGCAGGGTGATGTCGGCGATGGAGTCTTTGATGACGACGCCGCCCTTGTCGTCCGGGAGTTTGCACCAGGGGCCGCCGTCGATTTCTGTAGCGCCGAATTCTTTTTTGGCGAGGTCGTAGCCCCAATCGCGGAAGGCGCCCTCGGTGAACTTCATGATGTTGCCCTTGTGGACCAGGGTGACGGACTTGCGTTTGTGCTTGATGGCGTACTCGATGGCGGCGCGGACGAGGCGTTCGGTGCCTTCGCGGGAGACGGGTTTGATGCCGATGCCGGTGGTTCCGGGGAAGCGGATTTTGGCGTAGGCCTTGGGGAATTCCTTCTGGAGGAAGGCGATCACTTTTTTGGCGTCATCAGAGCCGGCGGCCCATTCGATGCCGGCGTAAATGTCCTCGGTGTTCTCGCGGAAGATCACCATATTGACCTTCTCGGGGTGCTTCACCGGCGAGGGCACGCCGGCGAAATACTGCACGGGGCGGAGGCAGACATAGAGATCGAGGAGCTGGCGCAGGGCGACGTTGAGCGAGCGGATGCCGCCGCCCACCGGCGTGGTGAGGGGGCCCTTGATGCCGACGAGGAACGTGCGGAACGCCTCCACGGTGTCGTCGGGAAGCCAGGCCTTGGCATCGCCCTCCGGGGTGCCGGTCTTGAATTTATTGAACGCCTTTTCGCCGGCGTAGACTTCCATCCACGCGATCTTCTTTTTGCCTTTGTAGGCCTTCTCGACGGCCGCATCAAAGACGCGGACCGAGGCCCGCCAGATGTCACGGCCGGTGCCATCGCCTTCAATGAACGGAATGATGGGATTGTCGGGAACATTGAGGGCTTGGTCGGCGCCCATGGTGATGGGCTGGCCGGCGGCAGGGACAGTGACGGTCTTGAAGGCGGGAAGGGTGGCCATGGACGGGATCCTCGTTTCAGGTTTCGCCAGAGACCGCGGCAGGCGCGGTCGAGCGCGGTAGGGTAAGGGAAGAAGCGGCAGGGTTCAAATAAGAGCTTCTGCGGAGCGATTCACCAGCCTCGCACAGACGAGCCTCACGCCGACAAAACGTTCGCCGCAATAATGCAGAAAGGGCGGCCACTGATGGCCACCCTTTCTATCGGGGCGACAGGATTTGAACCTGCGACCCCCAGACCCCCAGTCTGGTGCGCTAGCCAGGCTGCGCTACGCCCCGAGAAGAAAAATGATTCTAACAGATCGCCCGCCATCCGCCAACTCTGCCGCAAAATTTTACGCCGTGACGCCCACCGCCACCGCTGTGGCTCCCTCGCGGAGTCGCTCACTCACCCCCCACCATGCTCCACCACTCCCGGGCAAAGGGCATCATGCGGTCAATCATTACAGACGAGACGTGGGTTCCCATTTTTTCCACAAGTCGGGGCAGAAGCGCCCGCACGGGCACCCCCGTGAGGCGGGGCAGCTCACGCAAATTGCTCTCAATCGCCAAATCCCGCTTCCCTTCCGGTGGAACCCGGTTGAGCACCAGGCCGGCGACCGCGAGGTTGCGGTTGCGCACCGCATGGACGGTCAGCAGCGTCGAGTTCAGCGTTCCCAACTCCGGATCGGTCACGACGATCACCGGCAGCCGGATGGCCGCCGCGAGATCCGCGATCATGAAATCATGCTGGTCCAGCGGCACGTACCACCCGCCTGCGCCTTCCACGAGCAGGACGTCGCAGTTTTCCTGCCACCAGTCCAGAGCGGCTCCGACGCGCGCCCAGTCGGTCGGCCTTCCCTCCACTTCCGCGGCAAGGCGCGGCGCAACCGGCGCCCCGTAGCGAACCGGGGCGAGAAAGGGCAGCAGCGAGGGGTCGTGCGGATCGAGGCCCGCCGCCCATGCGGCCATGGCGGCATCGGGGGCGAGGTAATCATCATCGGTCAAGATATCGCCGGGATGGTTGGCCCGCTCGGGGTCCTTCGGGCATCCACTTCCGATCGGCTTGCACACCCCGACACGCACGCGCAGCCGCTTGAGTGCCCCCGCCAGCGCCGCGGTGACGGTCGTTTTCCCCACGTCCGTCCCCGTGCCGGTGATAAACAGGCCCGGCCCCCGGAAGGGCCGCAGGCGCGTACGCGGGTGGTCCGGATGGAATTCCGGGTATGGTGCCAGCGACTGAGGCAATCCCTGCATCATCCCGGTTCCTCCCGCAAAGGATCCTCCCCCCGTTTTCGTACGACGATGTCGTCCACCCAGTTCAGGGACTCTACCACGCCTGCGAGCAACCGCCTAAGACTTTCTTCCCCAATCGCCAGCGGGGGCATCACCACCACGACATCCCCCAGTGGCCGCAGCATCAGGCCCAGCTCGCGCATCTGCCGACACACCTCGCCGCCGACGCGCCAGTGGTAGGGAAAGGCCTCCCCCCGGGCATCGCCCAATTCGATCGCCCCGATCATCCCGCAACATCGTACATCGCGCACAAATGTCCTGCCGCGCAGTGGCTCCAGCAAGCGCTCAATCAACTGCGACATCCGCTGGACATGCGTCATCAGATCGCGCTGCTCGAAGAGGTCCAGCGACGCCAGCGCAACCGCGCACGCCAGCGGGTGGCCGGTGAACGTGTGCCCATGGAAAAAGGTTTTCCCCTCCCGCGGGTCGGCGTAAAACGCGTCGAACACGCGCTGCGTCGCCAGCGTCGCCCCGAGCGGCATGTATCCGCCGGTGATTCCCTTGGAAAGGCACAGCAAATCCGGCGTGACGCCCTCGTGCTGGCACGCAAACACTTTGCCGGTGCGTCCAAACCCCGTCATGACTTCATCCGCGATCAGGAGCACGTCGAATTCATCCGCCAGCTGACGAACCCCGCGCAAAAAGCCCGCCCCCTGCACGATCATCCCTCCGGCCCCCTGAA
>CALCHA010000499.1 GCA_937901265.1 uncultured Phycisphaerales bacterium | reverse complement strand
GCCATCGAACCCAAGCTCCAGGCCGTCATGGACGCCCAACGCGATGAAGGCACCACCACCGGTCGCGGCGGCATGGGCGGTGGTCGCGGCGGTCGCGGTGGACCCGGTGGACCCGGTGGCAATCAAGCCGCGGCAACCTCGCCCGTGCAGAAGGCCCTCGCCGAACTCCAGACCCTCCTCGCTGATCCCAATGCCACTCCCGACCAGATCAAAACCAAAGTGGAAGCCGTCCGCACCGCTAAAACCGCGGCACACGCCGCCCTGGTCAAGGCGCAGGACGCACTCAAAGAACTCCTGACGCAGCGCCAGGAAGCCCTCCTCTGCATGGCCGGCTATCTCGACTGAGCAGCCCTGCTCCCGTCCAAAAAAAAAAAACGCCCGCGCGGCTCCCCTGCCGCGCGGGCGTTAGGCCCATGGGTCATCACTTACTGATCATTAAACCGAATCGCCGGCACGTCTCCCTCATCCAGCAACTGGATCGACGTCGCCGTCCCCAGATCCTCCGGCGGCGTCCACTCGCGCAGCGCCCACACCACCTTCTTCTCCGGTGTCACCTCCAGCACCTGCACCGTGTGCTCCCACTGCTTGGTGTCCTTCAACCCGTTCGCGCACCAACTGCAAAAGACCGTGTTGCCATTCTTCAACCGCTCCGCCCCCTGAATGTTAAACAACTTGTAGTCGGGCACATCCTTCTGCGTGAGTTCCCACACGGTCTCGCCCTTCGCGTTGATCTCTCGAACGTACGACCGCGCATCGCCCGAAATGAGCGTGTTGCCATTCTCCAGCCGCAACGCCTGCCACGGGTTCGCCGCGGCCGCCTGCCACAGCACCTTGCCGCTCAAATCATATTCCACCACCTTCCCCTCGCCTAAGTGCGGAACCAGCAACGTCCCCGCCGGCGTCATCCGGATATGCCGGAACTGCCCGTGAATCGCCTTGGTGGTCGTCGGTATCTCCACCACCTTTTCCGGCTGGTTGCTGCGGATGTTCATGATCATCGCCTGCGCTGGCGTCCCGTTGCGCATGATCAGCACGTGATCTTTATCCAGATACTGCGCCGAATGCACTTCCGTGCCGACCGGCGCATCATAATTCCACACCAGCTTTTTCTCCGGCGAGACGATCCCGGCGCCCGACATCCGCGAGAACAGCACGTTGCCGTCCGGCAACATCGTGGCGTCATCAAATTCCTGAATGCCCCCGCGCTCCGCCTTCATCGGAATCGAATACTGCCACACGATCTTCCCCCCCTTCACCAGGAAAATCGACTGCGCCTCGGGCTTCCGCGTGTCATATTCCCCAGCATACAAAAATGGATGCTCCGCCAGCCCCTTGCCCGGCAACACGGCCGGCGACAACGACGGCTGCGTGGACGCGGGCGGTGCCGCCTGCCCCAACCCCGCCACCGCGGCACCCATCAACATGCCCACGCCAGCCATACGCTTCCACATAGAAACTCCTTAAAAACCTTCGTGCCTTAAACGATCCTCGCCCCTCACTGCGGAATCGCCAGATCCCGCAGCTCAAACGGCACCTCCACCGCGCGCGTCTTCGCCGCAGCGGTGAACGTCCCCTTGATCGGCCCCACGAATTGCCCGCCGAACTGCCCCGAGAAGCTCCCGGTCCCGACGTACACCTGGATGCCCTTGCTATCCTCGATCTTTACCGTAATCGGCAGCGATACCCGATCCCCCGCGACGCCGCCCGTGCCGCCCGGCCGCGGCTCCTGCCGCAATTCGATCGTCACCGACCCGTTGTTCACCTCGCACTTCAACACCTTGATCTCCTGCTCCCCCACGACGATCGGCTGATTGCCCTGCTTCGCAAGATCCGCCACCTCCACCTTCACCTCGCCAAAGCCCACCAGCGCTCGCGCGTGCCCCTGCGCCAACGCAATCTTTTGACTCCCCAGCCCCGCCTTCAGCGTCACCGACGCATACACCGGCGCCGCCGCCGAATTGGACACCGGCGAAAAGCCGCTGCTCCCCCCGCTCCCCCCGTACAGCTCCCGCCCCTCTTCGTCGACCACTTTCGTCAGCTCCGGCCGCTGCCACGCCACCACGTTCAGCCGCGGGTCCGCCACCACCGCGAAGGTCATCGTCAGGCTTGCCCTCGGCTTTTCATCGCCCTGCAGGTCCAGCGACCGGCTGTAGCTCAGCTGCGACGCCAGCGCCAGAAAATCGCCCGAGCGCACACCGCTTTTGATCGCCGCTTGGAGGCCTACCATCCTAATTCCTCCGAACTGCGCCACCCGCTGCGCCTGCGCGTCCGCCAGCGTCACATCCCCCTGCTCATTGAGCTTCAGAAACACGTCCCACAGCGGCGCATCGGTCACCTTCAGCGTGAAGGGACCGCCGCTGACATTCCACAGGCTCGTCCCGGTCGCGTCACTCAGCGCCTTACTCACCGCGCTGGCGGTCGCCTCCTTGAAATCGAACGTCAGCCCCTTGGGATGCAGCGCCGCCTCCTCCGCGGCCACCGGCGCCTGCGTCGTCGCCCCCCCAGTCGCCGCCGCCGGTGCACTCGTCGCCGGGCCCGTCCCCGCCCCCTCCGTCCCCGCCGGCCCCGGCTCCGAAGCCGGCGCCTCGATCACCGTCCGCGTCATCGACCCCAGCAACGCCAGCGACACCCGCGCCTGCCCCAGCATCGCTCCGCTGATCACCCCCGCCGCCGCCAACCCGATCCAACGCATCCGCATACCCATGCTCCTGCCAGGCCCTTTTCTCAGGGCAACGCAATGTTCTTCAACTCAAAAGGCACATCCACCTCCTTGACCCGCTGCGGGACGGAAAAAATCCCCTTGATCGGCGGCTTGTAATTGCCGCCCAAACTGCCCCCCCATCCGCCCGTGAGCTGCAGCGAATACACCGGCTTGCCCGCCCCATCCATCAGCTCCACCCGCATCGGCACCATCTCCCTGTCCTGGTTCTGCGGCAGCGCCTCCATCGATGCTGAAAATTCAATATTGCCGGTGCCCCCGGGCGGCATCTGAAACTTCGAAAAAATCATCCGCTGGCCCCCCACCACGATCGGCATTCCCACGTGCGCCGCCATGTCCGGCACCTCCACCTGCTCCTGGCTGACAATCAGCGTCACATGCATCGTGCCCTTCGCCGACACAATCTCCTTGCCGCCCGGAATCACCGACAGCGCCACGCTGTCCCTGTACATCCATTCCCGCCCCGCCGGCTGCAACGACGTCTGCACCGCTGCCGGCACCAGACGCTCGTGACCCGCATCATCCACCACCGACGTCAAATGCGGCGGCGAATAACGCAGCACCCGCAGCCGCGGATCAATCGCCACGCCATACGCCAGCGTCAACGTCCCCGCCCCCGCCGCCCCGCCCTTCTGGTAATTCACCGTCCGCTCATACCCAATTTCCTGCGCAAAAGCCGCGTAAGGCCCCGTCACCGCCCCCCGGGTCGGCCCCTGCGAACCCATGTGCACGGTGCGCCCGTCCCGCGGCGCCGCCAGCGACCCCTGGCGATTCAACGCAAACCACACCTCCCAGAAAGGCTCCTCCCGCGCATGCAGCGTGAAGCGGCCCCCGGAATCCGCCCCCGCCGCCAGCGACAGCCCCGCCGCCTTGTTCAGCGCCTTCACCGTCTCCCCCAGCGTCGCGTTCTCCAGCTCCAGCGTCACCGGCGGCGGATTCACCGCCGCCGCCTCCCGAATGTCGTGCACCCGCACCAGCAACTGCTGCCGCACCTCCGGGTCTTCCGCGGCATAAGCCAACGCCTCAAGGTCCTCGCAATCCGCCAGCCCCGCTTTCTGCAGATCCTTCTGCCCCGCCTGCCGTACCGAAAAATCCTCGCTCGAAAGCTTGTGAATCGCCTCCTCCCAGCCGCCCCCTTTCGCCGGAAGAGTCTGCCCCTGCGCCGCCGCCCCCGCGCCCAGCACCACCGCCGCCGCCATCACCGCCATCGTCCGCATCACCATCTCCTCTCACCCCCCGCCTCACGGCAGCGCAATATCCTTCAATTCAAACGGCACGTCCATCTCCTTCGTCTTCACCGCCACCGAAAACCGCGCCTTCACCGGCGGCGTGAACTGACCCCCCACCCCGCCGCCCCAGCCCCCCTGCAGCAGGATGCTGTATATCGGCTTGTCCGCCGAATCCCGCAGCGCCACCTTCAGCGGCACCTCCGCCCCATTCACCATCCGGTTCGCCATCTGCGCCGAGAGCGTGATCTGGTTCCCCGCCACCTGAAACTGGCTGAACGTGATCGTCCGCCCCCCCACCGTGATCGGCACGTTCACCGCCTTCTCCATGTCCGCAACTTCAACGCTCTCTTCGCTCACCGCGATCACGATCCGCATCATCCCCTTCGCCGATACAATCTTCCCTCCCCCCGCACTTTTCGCCCGCGACACGCTCGTCACATACGCCCACTGCGCCTGCGTGTTGCTCTGCTGCGCGACATTCGCCGGCCGCCGCTCCAGCAGCTCGTTGCCCGCATCATCCAGCACCGACGACAACTGCGGCTGGGTGTATGTCAACACGTGCATCCGCGGATCGACCGCCACGCCATACGTCAACGTCAGCGTCGCCGCCTGCTCCTCCCCCGGCTCCTGCATGTTCGCCGTGTGGTGATACGCGATCTGCTGCGCAAACGCCACGAACGGCCCCATCA
>CALCHA010000498.1 GCA_937901265.1 uncultured Phycisphaerales bacterium | reverse complement strand
TGCCCCTCCGTCGGTTCGCACAGCGGGGCCAGGAAATTCAGCCCCGTGTCCGCGCCCTCCCGCGCCGGCTGCTCCACCGTTAACGCCCCGCTTGCCGGCGCAAAGACCCCGTAATACCCGATCGCCGTCACCCCCTTGCTGTTCACCGTCCCGATCACCACCGTCTTGTGACGCAGGTCATAATTCGTCAAATGCAGCAGCGTCACCACCGTCGCCGCCAGCCCCGACGCCACCACCACCGCCCCGCCAAACACCCACCAGCTCCAGTGCAGAACGTTGTACGCCCGCAGCACCACATACCCGATCGGCCCCGCCGCCAGCCAGTACAACGCCAGAAACAGCACCGCCACCAGCAGCCGCACCTGCGTCACTTCCGTCACGTCGATCAGCGTCGCGATGTTCTGGCCCGCCCGCCCCAGCCACACCTGGGCCGGATCCAGATTCAACCGCTTCGGCGCCAGCGCCCCCGCCGCCCCCGCCGCCTCCTCCGCCTTCTGCTCCTCCTGCTTGTGATCCGCCGTCATCGGATCGCCCGCCTGCCACCCCGCCACCTGGCTCCAGAACTTGATCGCCGTCTCTTTCTGCAGCCCCTGCAGCATCTCCTTCGACGCCGCATCCACCGTCAGCACCGTCACCGCCCCCGCGCCATACGCCCCCGTCACCGCCAGCGGATGCTCCGCGAACGCCCCCAACGCGCACCCCGACACCGGCCGCGCCCCCGGCGTTCCCCCGGGCCCCTCCCGCAACGTCCCCGTCAGCTGCACCACCTTCCCCGACTTCCCCACAAACCCATCACCCACCCAGCTCAGCCCCCGAAGATCCATCAAATCCACCTCCCGCGTCCCCGTAAACGTCATCGGCATCGCATCATGCAGCCGCCCCGCCTTCAAAAACTCCTCCCCCTTCGTCCCTGCCGTGATGATCAAATGCCCCCCCGCACGCACCCACTCCAGAATCGCCTTCATCTGAAAATCCGGCGACACGTCCGAGGGCTTCACCCAGTCCGCATCCCACACGATCGCGTCCACCCCCTGCAGCCCCAGCACATTGTCCGGAACATCATTCGCATTCGGCAGCACGCTGAAACGCACCGCCTCCGTCCCGCCCAGCGCATCGAGAAAATTCTCCCACCCCGCCGCCGATGGCCCCAGCACCACCACCCACCGGCTTGACCGCTTGTTGCCATCCGACGGATCAATCCGCACCCCCGCCGCCTTCGCCGAGGGGCCTCCGATCGTCTGCAGGACCTGCGAACCGCTCTCATCCAGCACCATGACCTGGCTGACACCCTGCCCCTCATCATCCGGCCGCGGCCAGTAGTAAAGCCAGAAATCCCGCGGCTCCGCCGACGGTGCCAGGATAAACTTGCTCCCCACGCTCGTCGCCTTGTCCCCATCCAGATCCGGCTGCTGCACCGCCAGACGCCCCACGATCGTCTTGCCTGACCGATTCTCCAACTGCACCCGCACCGGCACCCACGCGCCCGGCCGATACAGCCCGCCGCTCCCTTTCACCCCGCCGATCCCCACCGAGATCACCTCTCCCTTGATGTCCCCCGCCGCCTGCGCAAACGC
>CALCHA010000497.1 GCA_937901265.1 uncultured Phycisphaerales bacterium | reverse complement strand
GGCTGGTGAGGGAGATTCACCCCCTCGTTGAGTGCCTTGAGCTTGCCGTCATCCCAGTTCTTGATCTCCCCCAAAAAAATCCCCGCGAGCGAGGGGCCGTCAATCTTCAGGGCCTTGACCTCCGGGAGGTTGTACGCCAGGACGACCGGCCCGGCGACCGTCGGCAGGTGCAGGATGTGCGGCCCCCTGGCGTTGGCAGCGGTCTCCTGGTCACTGGTCAGAGGCGCATCTGAGCCGGCGAACATAACCGTGTGGTCAGTGATACCTTTGATCCCCGCACCCGATCCGACCGCCTGGTAATCGACTCGCACATCGGGGTGCGCGGCGTTGTAGGCCCGCACCCACTTGGCGTAGAGCGGTGCCGGGAAGGTGGCCCCGGAACCCTGGATCCGCGTCTGAGCGGCCGCCGCGCCAGCCCAGGTCAGGGTCCCCAGAAGTCCAGCGATGCACAATTTTGAAAGGGTAACCATCCGCAATCTCCTGATAAGTTGCTTCTGCGGAAAGGTACCCGCCCGCCCCTGCCCTCCGTATTAAGCGGGCGTTAAGACCATGTTAAGGCGACAAGCCGCCCGGCTGCCGTCGGCAAAAAAAGCCGAGCCCGCCTCGTGATAATCAGAGGCGGGCTCTATTCGCAACTCCGGAGGATATCCCGGTGTCAATCACTCAGTCGCGTGGGTTGCGGTGCTTGTAGGTTTCACGGAGGGCCTTCACGCGATCGTGGCCTTCGGTCACGTTGCGATACTGCCGCTCCACCACATCGCGGATGGCGGTGGCATTGAGATCCTTGAGCGCATCCTCGTAAGTGTGTTTGATGGAGTCTTCGCCGCGCTCCGCTTCGGAAAGCACGCTCTCGGGATTCGCACCCGTCAGAGCCTGCTTGGCGTCAATCCACCAGCGATGCAGCGTCGCAGAGACAGATCCCGAAGTCGTCGGCTCCACGCCGGCGGCGGAGATGGTCTGACGAAGCTCCGACGCATTGTGCGCCCGCTTTTGCGCGAACTCGGTGAAGAGCTGTTTGAGCTGCGCATCTTTGACGTGTTCAGAAGCTTCCTGAAACCCGCGCTGGCTGTCCAAGTTGATGCTCAGCAGATCCTGAAGCTTGTCGACCGTTTGGTTGTCCAAATTGTACGTGGTCATAAGAGATCCTTTCAGAGTGAGATGTGGCCACACCGAAGGGAACCGCAAAGCCCGGACCAATCTTTGTCATCGGGAAGGAAAAAGGGAATCGTCGCGGTATTTATGGGGGCCGTCAGGCCGCGGGCACGCGCAGCACCGCTTCGGCCAACGCCATCAGCCGCATCGACACCGGCTCGCACGCCGGATCCACACGCAGCGCCAGTCGCAGCCACGCCATCTCTTCCCACGCATCCGCCCCAGCGGGCGGCGGATGGCGACGCTGCCACTTGAGCGCCAACGCCTCCCACCCAACGATCAGACTTTCTCGCGCCACCCCATGCATCGCAGCGTCCGGCGCATACCACCCCGGCGGCGGCAGCGGCACCTCCAGACGCTCGGCTGTTGCGTCCCCAATCTGCTGCGCGGAATCCTTCGTCCATGCGACCCTCAGCCCGGCCGCAAACAGCGGTTCCGCGGCCGGCGCCAGCCGCACTTCCTCCGCCAGCTTCACCAGCACCAGTGCCTCCAGGCGACGTCCCGTGCGCCGCGCGGCATACCCGACGGATCCGGCAAAGCGGCAGGCCGCCTCCCCCTCCCCGGCGCTGCACGCCAGCAGCGCGGTGCCCGTCTCACACTTGACGAATTCATCCAGCCACGCGGCTTCCTCCCGCGCGCGCCCACTGGGCGAACAAATGAGGATCACCCCCTCCGCCGCGTCGTAGCGAATCTGTCGCCGAACTTCCAACAGCGGCAGATAAAGCCGGGCCAGCGACTGGGCATCCCGCCGCCGCCACGCCAGTGCCTCCGCACGCTCCAGAAACGACCGCGCCGCCACATAACGCCCCTGGCCAAGCAAATGCTGGCCGACGTTCCACAGTTTTTCCATGTGCTCGCTGCTGGTCATCCACGCATCGTGCAGCGTGCGGCGGAGGCTGTCAATCGGCGGCGCCCGCCCTCAGTGCGCCGCACGGCCAACCCCACCATCGTCCGCCAGCGTCGCCAGCGCCGCGGGTTCTCCGATCCGCACACCCACCACCGTGAGGTCGTCGAGAAGGTCGCGGGTGCCGCAGAACTTGCGGACATCTTCGACCATCGCCTTGATCCGCGTTTCCGGCAGAACCCGCGGCCCGCCGGAACTCGCCACCAGTTTCGTAAGCCGGTCCAGGCCATACTGCTGGCCCGTCTCGGATTCCGCCTCGATGACGCCGTCGGTGTAGAGCAGGAGCGTCGATCCCGCCGCAGCAAAGGTGCGGGTTTCGTACTTCTCGCTGGGGTCCACGCCCAGCACCAGGTGCGGATCGAGCTCCATCGGAACGATCTTGTCATCCTTCTGCAGCAGCGGAGCCGGGTGGCCCGCGGTGGCAATTTCCACGGCCCCCGTGTCCGCATCGATCACCAGAACCAGCATCGTCACGAACTGTCCGCGGAATCCCTGCGTGCAGAGCTGCTTGTTGACGATCTCCATGCAGCGCGCCGGATCCTGCGTCCGCTGCAGCGCCATCTTCACGAGCAACTGCGTGGTGGCCATCAAAAACGCCGCCGCCATGCCGTGACCGGTGACGTCGCCAATGACCACCGCGACCCGTCCCCCCTCCAGCGTGAACCAGTTGTAAAAATCGCCCGAAATGTGGCTCGCCGGCAGATTCACCGCCGACACGTCGAGGCCGCGCGGCGATTCGTCGGCGGCCGGGAGCCAGGCGAGCTGGATGTTGCGCGCCTGTTGCAGCTCACGCGTGAGCCCCTCATGCCGCGCCCGTTCAAGCCGCACGCGGCTGCGGATCAGGAACACCGACGTCGAAAAGAGAATGGCGGCGATCGAGACCGACACGAACAGCGCCCACCAGAGCGCCGATCCGAAAACACGGTTGACCAGACCATCCGCTTCGCTCAGCGGGGTCATGATCATCACCGTCCATTGTTCGCCCCCGGGCAGTTTCGCGTGATCGAAAGCGATGATCCGGTCTTCCAGCGCCGCACGGTCCCCCTTGGCTTTCGCGGGGATCGCCCGCCACCCCTTCTGGGGATCGCCCGTCACAAACGCCGACACTTCCTGACGCACCTGCGGCGCCAGCGCATCGAGAAAATTGCGCCCCACCCAGGCCTGATTGATCGACACCAGCACGTCGCCGTTGCGCTGCACCATCACAGCGTTGACGACGCGGGCAGCGCTGGTGGCGCGGCCCGAGGAATCGGTCGCCGAGGCTTCATTCAGCGGGTCGAAATAATCCTCTTTGACGGAATCAATCGGCACCACGGCGACGATGGTCCGGGCGCCCTGGCGAAACCCCGGCCGCGTCATTGCTCCGCCCGGTCCGGGCGCACCCCCGGGGGCTCCCGGCCCGCCTCCGACCCCGCCACCCGGTCCTGCTAAGCCTCCCTGCCCACCCCGGTTGCCGCGTGCTCCGGGGCCGTTGCCCGGACCATTCCCCGGACCATCCCCCACTCCGCGACCCGGCCCGCCACGACCAAAGCCTGGCCCATTGCCAAATCCCCCGTTGGGCCCGCCCGGGCCTTCCGGCACGCCGCCGCCACGCCCGCCAAAGCCGCCGCTGGGCACCGCCTGCCCATTCGCCCCCACCCGCTCCATCTCGGAAGCAGGCAGCGCCAGAAGGTTGTAGCCCGTCGCACTGCCGATGCCCGGATTGCCGCGGTGAAAATCACTGAGCGAGGGTTCCTTCAGCGCCTTGAACCACTCCAGCTGCCCCGGTTCGCCCGTGATCCGCGTCGCCAGCGCCACCGCCGCCGCCGTCGGCTGCTGGTCGTCCCCCTGCGGATAAGCGGCCACAACGCGGCCATTTTCATCGACCATGAACAACGCCGTGACACGCCCGCGCAGCTGCAGCCACAGGGCATCGAGAAACTGCGGCTGGACATCCATGCGCCCCTCAGACAGCAGGGTGCGGCCGAACCCCCCACGATTGCCCCCGCGCCCATACGCCCCCAGCCGCCGCGCCGCGCCGTTCCGCGGTGGCGTCGGAGCCGCCTCCGCCTCCGCAATCTGCGGGGTGGGCTGCGATGCCGCCCCGGGCTGCGTCGTACTCTCCGCCGCTTTCGCCTGGCTGCTCAGCAGAAGTTCAAGATCCGACAAAATAGACTGATAGTGCGTTTCGATGGCGGCCGTGGTGAGCTGCGCCTGGCCTTCCAGATAACTTGCCGTCTCCTCCTGCGCCTGCGCACGGGCTGAGCGATACACTTCGCGCGCCCCCAGCACCACCCCCAGCACCACCACCGCAAGCAGCAGCAGGTGCAGCAGCACGACCCGGGTGGCAAAGCGTCTTACGGCCTCGAGCATAGGGTTCCCATCAACCACAGATCCCACCGCACCCACGCGCGGCTCACTTCTTAGTTGCCGCAGCGCCCGAAAAACTTCCAGCCCTCATTCACTCTCAGCTGATTTGTCCGTCGAGGGCGGCCCCTCAGCAGGAGAACGTCCAATCTCCCGCGCCGCCTTCAGGTATTCTTCATAATTCCTGCGCATTTCTACCAGCGAATCCCCGCCGAATTTCTCCACCAGCGCCCGGCCAATTTCAAACGCGATCACGTTTTCCATCACCACGCTCGCCGCCGATATCGCCGATATGTCCGACCGCTCCCACCCCGCCTCACTCGCTTCCTTCGTTCGCAGATCAATCGACGCCAGCGGCTTGCCCAGCGTCGAGATCGGCTTCATCGCGCCACGCACCACCACCGGCTGCCCGTTGGTCATGCCCCCCTCGATCCCGCCCGCATGGTTCGTCTTCCTCGCAAAACCCAGCGAAGGCCCGCCCGCGCGCGACGCATCATATGCAATCTCATCATGCACCTTCGACCCCGGCCGCCGCGCCACCTCGAAGCCCATCCCCACCTCC
>CALCHA010000496.1 GCA_937901265.1 uncultured Phycisphaerales bacterium | reverse complement strand
CGAAGGGGTCCGCCTTTGATTCGCGGGTAAGCGGGCGCGGTCCGACGGGGCGGTCGGGGTTACAGCATCCCCTTGACCATCTCGCGCTCGTCGACCAGCTCTTTGTTGGTGACCGCGATCCGTTCCTTGGCGAATTCATCGAGCGGGAGGCCCTTGATGACTTCGTAGCTGCCGGGGGTCGTTGTGCGGACGGGCATGCCTGCCCACACTTCGGGGTCGAAGCCATACTCGCCGTGGGATTTCACGGAGATCGAGTGGACCTTGCCGGGGGTCATGAGGTCGTGGACATGGTCGACCAGGGCGTTGGCGGCGGAGGCAGCGGAGCTGGAACCGCGGGCGGCGATGATCGCGGCCCCGCGCTTGCCGACGGTTTCCTGGAACTCCTTCCGCAGCCATTCCTGGTGGCCGATGACCTGCGACGCGGGCTTGCCCTGGATCTTGGCGAGGTGGAAGGCGGAGAACATGGTCGGCGAGTGGTTGCCAAAGATGAAGACGTCCGACACGGCGGTGACCGGCACGTTGGCCTTCTTGGCGAGCTGGCTGGCGGCGCGGTTCTGGTCGAGGCGGACCATCGCGGTGAAGCGGTCGGCAGAAAGGCGCTTGGCCTGGCTGGCGGCGATCATGGCGTTGGTGTTGGCGGGATTGCCCACGACGGCGACGCGGCAGTCGTCGGCGGCGACGCGGTCGATCACCTTGCCCTGCTCGATGAAGATCTTGCCGTTGTCTTTCAGCAGGTCGGCCCGCTCCATGCCCGGTCCGCGCGGCTTGGCGCCGACGAGGCAGCACCAGTTGGCATTCTTAAAGCCCACCGACGGGTCGCTGGTAAGCACCATTTCCTGCAGCAGCGGGAAGGCACAGTCATCGAGCTCCATGGCCACGCCTTCGAGGGCCTTCATCGCTTTTTCGACCGGTACTTCGAGGAGCTGGAGGATGACCGGCTGGTCCGGGCCGAACATCTGCCCGGAGGCAATGCGAAACAGGAGGGCGTAACCGATCTGGCCCGCGGGGCCGGTGACAGCAACTCGGATGGGGCTTTTCATGGGGGCTCTCTTCTTATGAACAGGAGACGCGTGGTCCTCGCACCGCGGCATCGCCCTCAAAGGGGGGCGGCCGGCGACTGGGATAGATTAAGGCAAAGCCCTGCAGCTCTCAACTTAAAGTCGAAAGTGCCGTCCGATGTTTTGCGACATGTTTTCTGCATATTTAGCAATAAATTGCGTCAGGATCGCCTGCGCCACCCCTTTTCCGGCAAAATTCCCCCAACCCCCCCGGTTTACCATGCACTTTTCAAACGATTTTTTAAATCCCCTTGCGTTTTGCAAGACGCTTCCCCCGTTGAAGGGATCCGTTTTCCCTAACGCTGGCCGACCACAGAATTTTTTTGTGCTGCAATGACAAGGGTTTGAGTTGTTTTTTAGGGTTCGATAACAATTTGCGGCACGCCCCTCGCTAAGGGGATATGCGTGAAAATGGATAACTGGATGACGAAAAAAAACGCGAACCTTTAGAAATATTCGGAAACTTTTGTAATTCTCCGAACGTTTTTAAAAGTGTAGGTCCCATATCTTCGGCGTTTTTTTAAGCCCAAATGCACGGTCCTCGCCGCGACGCAGCGTCTCTTCGGCAGGCCCCTGAATGACTCAGAATTTGTTTTCGACGGCCACGGATGGTCAGTCGACGCTTCCGGTACGCCCCGCACGTGGCAAGGATGTCACACGGGCATGGGTAGTTTGCAAGGAATGGAATCCACATGGTCACACTCGCCGCCGAAACGCAACACACCCGTTCGACGAATCCCGCCAATCCCGAGATCACGGCTGTGTGGGAAGCCTACGCAGTGACCCGTGACGAATCCTTGCGGAACCGCCTGCTCCTTCACTATCTCTATATCGCCAAAGTTATTGCCCGCCACATGCGGTCGCGGCTTCCCGCCGGCGCCGACCTTGACGATCTCACCCAGGCCGCAACCCTCGGCTTGCGGGACTCCATCGCCACTTACGATGCCTCCCGCGGCGTTAAGTTTGAACACTACTGCGGCTCCCGCGTTCGCGGAGCGGCCCTGGACTACCTGCGTTCGCTCGACTGGGCCCCGCGCATGCTGCGGTCGCGCCTGCAGAAGGTGCAGGAGGCTGCCCTGCAGATGGAGATGCAGTCCGGCCAGGCCCCTTCCGATGAGCAGCTTTCCCAGGCCCTCAACATGCCCCTGAACGATGTCCAGAGCGTCCGCCGCGAATCCGCCGCCCCTCTGCGGTTGCGGATTACCAACGATGACGATTCCGATTCCTCCCACGGCGGCGTCAACCTCAACTCCCTGGCCGATCGCAACCCCGTCGACCCCGTCAAAGAAGCCCAGCGGGCCGACCTCAAGGAATTCCTCTCCCGCGGCCTCTCGCCATCGGAGCGGCAGGTGGTCATCCTTTACTACTACGAAAACTTCTCCTTTAAGGAAATCGGCGCCACCCTCGACCTCTGCGAGTCTCGCGTGTCGCAAATTCACCATGCGGTCATGAACCGCCTCCGTGAACGCGTGCACCGCATCGGCGGGACCTCGGTCGACGACTGAACGATTCGCCCAGGCGGCTCGCCCCTGCCATCGCTACAGACTTTTCCCATAGCCAGAAAGGCGGCACCCCCACGGGCCGCCTTTCTCTATTGGCGGCGCGGGTTCATTGGCGTTTGCAGCGCGGCGGCATAGGATGATGCCATGGTCACACGTTCGAATATCGCTCTGGGAACGGCCATCGTCTTCGCCATCGTTGGGGTGTCGGCTGCGATCGCGGCGCTGCGCTTCCTGAACCCGCCTCCGCCCCGGTCGGGGCTGCTGGCGGTGGCGGACCGGCGGCCGGCGGCAGTCACCTACCCGGCGCTCGGCGGGGGGGTGGTCTCCACCGCCGACTTCGCCGGCCGGGTCGTTCTGGTCAACTACTTCGCCACCTGGTGCGCTCCCTGCCGCGACGAACTGCCCGACCTGGAGAAGATCGCGGCCGACGAAGCGCCGCGCGGACTGGCGGTGCTGGCGATCTCCGCGGACAAGCCGGCGACTGACCGGCAGGCGACAGTCGCGGCGTTTGCCGGCGAACAGGACATGGGCTTTCCGATCCTGCTTCCGCCGGCGGAAGCGCCGCTGTTTCGCGACGGCATGTCGGTCCCGCAGACGGTGCTGATCGACAAGAGCGGTCGAGCGGCCTACCACATCACGGGGCGGTTCGACACCGCGGACCTGCGCGCGCGAATCCAAGAACTGCTCGCGGAGTGAGCCGCCTTCTTCGCGCGGGCGATCGCTGCATCATCGACCGGACAGTTCCTGAAAGCGGGCCACGAACTGCCGCTCCGCTTCCTGCCACGGCCAGGGCGTGATCGCCTCCGCCAGCGGTGGCTCCACGACGCCCCAGGTGCCCGCGTCGATCGCCAGCAGGTCCCGAGCTTCGGTGGCCAGCAGCGTGAGATCGGCTCCGCGCACGGCGGCATAGTCGATCGGCGGAAAGCCCAGCGCCCCGGCGATCACCGCGAGCCGCCGCTCTTCCGTCTCCGCAAAAGACATCGTCGCCCC
>CALCHA010000495.1 GCA_937901265.1 uncultured Phycisphaerales bacterium | reverse complement strand
GATCCAGTACACGGTCGATGATCCCTATGCATGGCTGACGACGACGTGGGACCAATCGGATGAGAACGGGGAAAAGCAGGGGATGCGCGAGGCGCTGTTTCAGCAGGTGATCCAGCACGCCATGGTGCACATGGCCTCGAGCCTGCAGATCAACCACGTGCTCTTTGAGGGCCGCGACCAGCTGCCGGAGCTTTTGAAGACGGCGATCTCGGACGCCATGCTGCTGCCGGACCCGAAGGATCCGACGGGGATGCGGCGGATCAACCTGGGGATTCATGTGGAGAAGGTGGACCTGGTCCAGGCGCGCGTGCCGACGTGGGTGCAGCCCTACTTTGACCAGGTGACCCAGGCGCGGGCGAGCATGGTGAGCGTGCAGACGCAGGCGCAGACCGAGAAGACGGCAATGATTACGCAGGCGGAGTCGCAGAAACTCACGATTCAGGGCAATGCCGAGGCCTATCAGAAGCAGGTGACGGAAAACGCGAAGGGGGAGGCGGCTCGCTTCGCCCAGGTGTATGCGCAATATCTGCGGGCGCCGGAAGTCACTCGATTCAACGTCTGGACCGACGCCGTCCGCACCGTGGCCGCCGCGGCCAACCGCGTGATGTTCGCCGAGCCGGGCCAGCAGGTCACGGTGACGATCGACCCCCCGCAGTTTGATGCTGGACAGGTCACCCCGAAACCCTAGGATGGTTGGCCGCGCGGCCTATGGGCGAGAGCGCGGATTAAATTGGAGAGCGACATGACGGCAGCGGCATCGGAAATGCCCGCAATTGAGACGCGGAACCTTACCAAGGTGTACCCCGGGTTTTTCCGTGACCAGAACGTCGCGGCGCTTCAGGGGCTGAACCTTTCGGTGAAAAGAGGAGAAATCTTCGGCCTGCTTGGCCCCAACGGCAGCGGCAAGACCACGACCATCAAGCTGCTGCTGGGGCTGATCAACCCCACGGCCGGGCAATCGTCGGTGCTGGGCAAGCCCACCGGTGACCAGGTCACCCGCCGGCTGATCGGCTATCTGCCCGAGGAAACGTACCTGTACCGCTTCCTCAACGCTCGCCAGACGCTGGATTTCTACGCCCGTCTGTTCAATATGAACCGCGCGCAGCGCACCCGCGCCATCGACTATTACCTCGACTTTGTGGGGCTTGACCCGGCGGTGCGACGCCGCCGACTGAAAACGTATTCCAAGGGGCAGGCGCGCCGCGTGGGCCTGGCGCAGGCGCTGCTGAACGACCCCGAGCTGGTGATCCTCGACGAGCCGACGTCGGGGCTGGACCCGCTGGGCACGATGGAGATGAAGAACCTGATCAAGGAATTGAAGCGGGCGGGCAAAACGGTGCTGCTCTCGAGCCACCAGCTGGCGGACGTGGAGGATGTGTGCGACCGGGTGTGCATTCTTTACCGGGGCAAGCTGGAGGTGGAGGGAACGGTGGATTCGCTGCTGGATGTGAAGGACGTGTTCCGCGTGGAAGCGCGCAACGTTCCGCCGGCGCTGCAGGCGGAGGTGGTGGCGATGCTGGAAAAGGGCAGCGGCGTCTCGGAGGTCGAGCCGGGGGTGCAGCGCAGCCGGCTTGAGGATTTGTTCAAGCGGCTGGTGCTGGAAAAGCGGGCAGCCGAAAGAGCTCAGTCCAAGCCAGCCGGAACCGCGAAGTGACACGTTTCCCCAATGGAATCGCGTAGAAGAAAGAACAGGTTGTGGATCAGACGACATACATTTTGCGGTGGGTGATCATCGGGCTGCTGATCGTCGGCTTCCTGCTGGCGGGGTGGCGCGACGTGGTGCTGCTGTTCACCCGCCCGACGGCGCGGCTCGGCACCGGGCTCAGCCGCGTGTGGTCGGTTTCGCGCGTCACGCTGGCCGAGGTGCGCTATCACCGGGTGTGGATCCTGGTGGTGCTGCAGGTAATTTCGTTTGGCATCCTGATGCTGGTGGTGCGTCCGTTCGATGAATCGGAGCGCATTCCGCTGTACATCTGGATCGCGCTGACCATTCAGCAGTTGCTGGTGCTGATCCCGTTCGGGGCGATGGCCTGCATGAGCCTGCCGCGCGAACGGGAGCGCAAAACCATCGTGACGACGAGCACCAAGCCCCTCTCACGCTTTGAGCTCATGCTCGGCAAGATGGTCGGATTCTCCGTCGGTGCGGCGGGCATCCTGTTGCTGATGGGGCTGGTGACCTGGGGGATGCTGCTGGTGGCCAACAGCAATCTGAAGCGCCGCGCGGCCGACCAATACGCCCAGGCGGAGACGGACTACCGCCGGAGCGCGCAGCGGCCGGGCGAAGAGCGTGCGATTCCGCCCCCCGCGGAAAAGGCGGCACTGGCTGAGACCGGTTCGCTGCTGGCTTACAACTACGTGACGCCGCGCGCGGGGGACTTCTCCGTTATCGGCAAGCTCGACACCACGACGGCGCCGCCGACCCGCTGGATGAAGGGCGGCTCCGATGAAACCGCCATCTTCCGCTTTCCCGGGAAGATCATGCTGCCGCCCAACTGGCAGCTTCAGCCGATAGGGAAGCGGCCAGGGTTCAGGTTCTACCTGCCTGCCCAACCCTACACCAGCAATCCTCCCCGCCAGATCAAGCTCGATGTCACTGCCAGCCGCACGAACCAGCCGTTGCTGACCCAGAACAAGACCCTGCTGCTGAACCTCTCCGAAAACGGAATGTTCACCGCCAACTGGGAACCTGATCGGCCGGAGGAACTCTTCGGAGAACTCGACCCGGCCACGGGTTCGCCCCAGGACCTGGGGCCGGTGGAATTGACATTGACGTGTGGAACACCGGGCATCTGGCTGCGGATTTTTGAAGGGGGCGAATTGGATGCGGCGGGCAATCTTCCGGCGGGGACGAACTTCAATGTCATCCTTTTCGCGGGTGAAATTCCCAACCCGTCGGACCCCAACAATCCTCAGGAGGCGGACTACCTGCCCGAACCGCATCCCGTGGTCGAAGGGTTCCAGCGTCGCGGTTCGCAGCAGATCGCGGGCCCCGACTACTCTGCCGAAATGCGCGGTGACGAACCGGCCCCGCTGGAGATGGGGGTTTTCAAATTCACCGCCGAAGACCTCAAACGTGTGCCGGTGAAAGATGGAAAGTTTCGGCTGACCCTGTTTCTGGATGTGGACAAGGTGAAGAACGGCGATCTGCCGACGCGGGCGCTCGTGTCCGTGTTTAATGCCGCCACGCCCAATGACGTGACGAAGCAGGAAGTCGACGTGGTGGAAAAGCGGCGGACAGACGTGGACGTCCCGGTACAGGCGTTGGGCTCGGCGGACCCGAGCAAGCGCGGCGACATGTACGTTCTGCTCTACTGCGAGACCTCTGGCCACTACATCGGAGCGTTGCCGACGTCGGCGCGTATCGAAAGCCCGCCGACGCCGTTCGTGGCCAATCTCTTCAAAAGCGAATTGACCATCTGGACGGAAGCAACGCTGCTGATCGTTGTGGGCGTGGTCTGCTCGATCCGGCTGGAGTGGCCGCTGGCGATGCTGGCGAGCTTCACGCTCATTCTCCTGGGGCACATCGCGGAGTTCGTGGGGTCGCTGCAGGAATATGGCGGCCTTGGGGCGCTCAACTGGTCCAAATATGGCAACCACGGGGCCACCTGGCGATTCTTCGATCAGGCCACGCTGCTGGTGTGGAAGTCGCTTGACGTACTCGTGCATCTCGTGCCGAATTTTTCACGTTACGACGCCACGGCATTCATCATGCAGCTGCGCAATCGTCCATGGATGGTGGTGACGGATGACCTGGTGACGACGATGATCTATGCACTGCCGATGATTGTGCTGGGATATCTGCTGATGCGCAGACAGGAGCTGGGTTGATGGCAAGCGGTGGCGAAATCAAGCAAGCCGAAGGGAGCGAACCGCGGGGCATTTCCCGCGCGCGGCGTGACCAGTTCGTCGCAATCATCGTGGGCGTGGTCCTGATGAGCGCGGCGCAGTTGATCGAAACCCTCGTGCTGGCGCCCAAGCGCGTCGCCCTGGTGCAGGAAGACGAGTCGTCGATGCAGAGCCTCGCGGTGACCTTTCCCCGGCTGACGCTGGGGGGCTTCCGGGGCATCCTCTCCACCGCCCTCTGGCTGCAGGCCGAGGACGACAAGCAGGCGCGCCGTTGGTACGAGCTGGAAACCAAGTATGACATGATCGCGACGCTGCAGCCCTACTTCGCGTCGGTGTACGTTTTCCATGCATGGAATCAGGCCTACAACCTCTCCGCCCAGTGGCACGACGTGGATACCAAGTACAAATGGGTGCTTGATGGGCTGGCCTACCTTTACCGTGGCGAGCAATACGTCCCGCGAAATCCCGATATCGCACTGTCCGAAGCCCAGGAGATGTACTACCTGAAGCTCGGCGGCTCGTTTGAACGGGAATTCTATCGCGCCCACTGGCGCGCGGACCTCGCCCGTCTCCATGAACTCAAGGACCCCAAGCTCGACGCCGGCAGCGCCACCGATGCCCTCGCCCACGTCTACCAGTTCG
>CALCHA010000494.1 GCA_937901265.1 uncultured Phycisphaerales bacterium | reverse complement strand
GGTCGCGGGCAGGTCGCCCAGCGCGGCTTCGGGGGCATGTTCCAGATGGTCACCACCTGCCCTCACTGCATGGGCCAGGGCTCGACGGTGGACATGCCCTGTCCCACCTGCGATGGCTCCGGCCGCTCCCCCAAGCACCGCAAAATCGAAGTGCCCATTCCCGCCGGCATCCACGACGGCCAGGGGGTCCGCGTCGCCAACGAAGGCGAACCGGGTGAAAACAATGGCCCGCGCGGCGACCTGATCGTTTACGTCCGCGTGAAGGAGCATCCCTTCTTCCAGCGCGATGAGAACAATCTGGTCATGCAGCTCCCCATCTCCTTTGCCCAGGCCGCCCTGGGGGCTGACCTGGAGGTCCCCACTCTCTTTGGCAAGTCCAATTTGCGCGTTCATCCGGGAGCTCAGCACGGCGAGGTGATGACCCTCAAGAATCTGGGCCTGCCGGGCCTCCGTGGCGGCCAGGGACATCAACTGGTGCAGTTGTTGATTGAAATTCCCAAGAAGCTCTCCAAGAAGCAGCAGGACGTGCTCCGTCAGTACGCGGAGATGGAAGACCTGAACGTGCTGCCCGCGCAGAAGTCCTTCTTCGAGAAGCTCAAGGATTATGTGGTGGGCACGAACGAGGAAAAGCAGCAACGGGAAAACAATTCACCCAGGTAATCACCCTCCCTCGCCGCGCACGGCGCTACAATATTCACGAGGTGCATCATGTCTGAAGAGACCCAACGTCCCAGCGATACCGAGACCGTCAGCGACGCCGAGCCGGGTCCGATGGCCGCCGATCAGGGTGCCGCGGAAATCGCCGATTTGAAGACCAAGCTGGCTCGCTGGCAGGCGGATTTCGCAAACCTGCAGCGCCGCGCCGCCCAGGAAGTGCTGGCCGCCCGCCAGAACGCGGATGCGGATTTTGCCAAGCACATGCTGGGGGTGCTCGATCATTTCGACATGGCCCTGGCCGTGGACCCGACGAAGGTGGACACGCGGAGCATGCTCGAGGGCGTGAAGATTACCTATGACGAGCTCAAAAGGGTGCTCAGCAGCCGGGGGATCGAATCCTATGATCCCACCGGCAAGTCATTTGATCCGCACCAGCACGAAGCGATCATGCAGGAAGCCAGTGACCGCCATCCGCCGATGACCGTGACCCAGACGTTCCAGGCGGGCTACAAACAGGGCGACCGCATCCTGCGTCCCGCGAAGGTCAAAGTCAGCAAGTAAGCGAGAAGCGACGCCCATGCCCACTTACGAATATGCCTGTGAAGCCTGCGGACACGCGTTCGAGGAATTTCAGTCGATCAAGGCCGCCCCCATCCGGAAGTGCCCGAAGTGTGGCAAGCGCAAGGTCAAGCGATTGATCTCCGGCGGAGCGGGGTTCCTGTTCAAGGGATCGGGGTTCTACATCACCGACTACCGCTCGGAAAATTACAAATCCGCCGCAAAGGCGGAAAAGGATGGGGGCGCGGCCAAGACGGAGACGGCTGCTGCCAAGACGGATGGGACGGCCGCCCCCGCGGCGAAGGCGGAGGCTCCGCCCGCCAAGGCGGAAGCCAAGCCCGCGGCCAAACCGTCGAAAAAGTAAATCCCGCGCATCAACCCGTGAAGCAACGGCGGAACGTCATCATGGACAAACCCAAGTTGGTGGGAAACGACGGCACCATCTTTCGCTGTCCCATGTGCAAAGCGCTGTTGCCCCACGTCAACATCCCAACCTTTCCCTTTTGCTCCGATCGCTGCCGGCTGATGGACCTTCATAACTGGATGGAGGGGAGCTATTCGGTCTCGCGGCCGATGGATCCGGGGAGCGAGGACGAGGACCTGCCGCGGCCGTCGCCGCCTCCGCCGAGCACCTGAAAAGGGCGACGATCGTGGTGGCTTTTTGGGGGGGCGTGCAGAGGCACTTAGGATCTCCCCGCCCCATTCCCTTGAAAAAGCATCATTATTGGGCACAATGTCGCCATTGGGCCGGTACCTTGGCCCCTTGCGGAGGATTTCACGATGGACATGCATCCCACCACCCCAGCGGCAGCGCCCGCCCCAGCAGCACCGGCACCCGTTCTCGCCGCCGGGAGCGGCGACGCTTTCGAGGAACTCGAAAAGCAGGTCGCGGCCGCCAAAGAGGATTACCAGAAGGCGATCGGCGGCAACAAGGCGGCCGGCACGCGCGTGCGCAAGTCCATGCAGGACATTAAATCGCAGGCCCAGGCTATTCGCGTGCGGGTGCTGGAATCGCGGTCGACCACGCCTTGATCGTTCGACAGCCCTGTTGATTTCCGCGGTCCAGAGAGCCTTTCTCCTCTCTGGGCTGCTTTCGTCCCCAATGCGAGCCTTGCATGCCCCCACCCTTCCTGTATGACCTGACCACGGTTGATTTCAACAAGACGCTGATCGACGTTGAGGGCATCCGGGCCATCATTCCGCAGCGTTATGAGATGGAAATGCTCTCGTCGATCGTGCATGAGGATGAGGGCATTCTCATCGGGATGAAGGAACTCACGGATCAGGAGTTCTGGGTGCGCGGCCACATTCCGGGGCGGCCGCTGATGCCGGGGGTGCTGATGATCGAGTGCGCCGCCCAGCTTTGTGCGTTTTACACGATGCGGAAACATCCGGAGATGGGGTTCATCGGGTTCGCGCGGTGCAATGACGTGATTTTCCGGGGGACGGTGATTCCGCCCGGGCGGCTGTATATGATTTCAAAAATGATGGAAATCACGCGCCGGCGGGCGGTGGGCAAGTGCCAGGGAATTTACAACGGGACGCTGGTTTTTGAAGCGACGATCACGGGGATGAGCATCTAAGGCATGCGGCAGGAGAGCGGGCCCTGTCGGCAGAAGCTGGCGATGCCGATGGGTGGATGAATTTTTAGTTGCACTGGCGGGCATCCGCCGACTATTATGGCGGGCTTCCCAAAGGCGGGCGCCCTGCGTTTGCCGAGGGGCCTTACAATTTGGAATTGGACGTGAAGCTGCTCATCGATATTCACTGAGCCCATGCCGAGGGTTTTTGCCCGGCGCATGGGCGAAACATCGGCACGGTGCGATTGCATGCCACAATCGAGAGCCCTGCCCGCGAGAAACGCCCGCTGACTGCGGTCCCTTCGGGGAGTGCGGTTGGCAGAAAAGGACGCTTCTGGCGGGCTCATTGTTTTGAGGCTCACCCGGTCGAGAATCCCCCAGCAAGCGAAACGCCGTTGATTTTTCGGCCGCCGCGAAGGCGGTCCTGCAGACCATTCCCCACGATTTCTCGAGGTAAAACATGTCCCGCGACCTTACGAAATTCCGCAACATTGGCATTGCTGCCCACATCGACGCCGGCAAGACCACCGTGTCGGAGCGAATCCTGTTTTATACCGGTAAGACGCACAAGATCGGCGAAGTGCACCAAGGCACCGCGGTGATGGACCACCTGCAGGAAGAGCAGGAGCGGGGCATCACGATTACGTCCGCCGCGACGACCTGCCCCTGGTTCCTCCATGGGCCCGGGAACGTGCGGCTGTCCGACGACAACTACACCATCAACCTGATCGATACGCCCGGCCACGTGGACTTCACGGTGGAAGTGGAGCGGTCGCTGCGTGTGCTGGACGGGGCGGTCGCCGTGTTCGATGGCCGCGAAGGTGTCGAAGCGCAGTCCGAAACCGTGTGGCGTCAGGCCACCAAGTACCACGTACCGCGGCTCTGCTTCATCAACAAAATGGACAAGGTGGGCGCGGATTTTGAATTCTGCGTGGGCACGATTCGGGATCGCCTCGGGGCCAACCCGGTGCCGATCCAGCTGCCGATCGGGGCGGCGGAAACGTTTGGTGGCGTGATCGACCTGATCGAGCGCCGGGCCTACACATGGGATGATGAGAGCAAGGGGATGGAGTGGTCGGAGATTCCGGTTCCTGAGGACATGAAGGAAAAGGTCGAGAAGGCCCGCGCCTACCTGGTCGAAAAGGCGGCGGAGTGTGATGACTCGCTGGCGGAAAAATTCCTCAACGGCGAAGAGCTGACGATCGACGAGATCCGTCAGGGGCTGCGCAAGGGGACCATCTCGATCCAGATCAACCCGGTGCTGTGCGGTTCCGCGTTGAAATACAAAGGCGTGCAGCTGCTGCTCAACAACGTGGTGTACTACCTGCCGAGCCCGATGGACAAGCCGCCCCTCAAGGGTTTTGACCCGCGGAAGAAGGATGTCGAGCTGGTGCGCAAGGCGGACATCAATGAGCCCTTCTGCGGGATCGTCTTCAAGATTGTTTCGGAACAGCATGGCGACCTGAGCTACCTGCGGGTCTATTCCGGCAAGCTGGAATCGGGCGCGCGGGTGATCAACTCGACGCGCGACAAGCGCGAGAATGCCTCACGCATCCTGGAAATGCACGCCAACGACCGCAAGCAGCGCGACTATGCCGAGGCGGGCGATATCGTTGGCATCAACGGCTTCAAGCACAGCCTGACGGGCGACACGGTGTGCGATCCGGACCATCCGATCCTGCTGGAGAAGATGGAATTTCCGGAGCCCGTCATTTCGATGTCGATCGAGCCCAAGAGCTCGCAGGACAAGAATAAGCTGGGCGAAGCGCTCACGACGCTGCGTCGTGAGGACCCGACGTTCCGGTCGAATTTTGATGAAGAAACCGGGCAGACGATCATCCACGGGATGGGTGAGCTGCACCTGGAAATCATCGCCAACAAGCTGAAGCGCGATTTGAAGGTGGACGTGGTCGTCGGAAAGCCGAAGGTCGCGTACAAGGAGACGATCACGCAGAAGGCCGAGGCACAGGGCAAGCACGTGAAGCAGTCCGGTGGGCGCGGGCAGTTCGGCGATTGCTGGATCACGGTGGAGCCCTACACGCCGGTGGAAGGCGACGATTCGGAAGACACGATTCTCTTTGAGAACATCATCAAGGGCGGTGCGATTCCGAAGGAATTTATTCCGTCGGTGGAGTATGGCTGTCGGCAGGCGGCGAAGACCGGCGTGCTGGCGCGC
>CALCHA010000493.1 GCA_937901265.1 uncultured Phycisphaerales bacterium | reverse complement strand
GACACGAACGTGGGGTGTACCCGCAGGCTCACGCCGCCGTTCCCCGGTTCCCCGATGGCCTAAAGCTTGCAGGGGTACCCGAATTCCTTGGCGAACTGCAGGTCAATGTCCGAGAGCTTGTCGATCCCCGCAATCTCAACCTTGTCCAGAGGCACCTCCGCCCCAAACGCCAGCGAGGCCAGAATCGCAAGCTTGTGCGCCGAGTCCGTCCCGTTGACGTCAAACGTGGGGTCGCGCTCGGCGTAACCCGCAGCCTGGGCACCGGCGAGGGCTTCGGCGTACGACTGCCCCTTCTGCGTCATCTGCGTCAAAATGTAATTACACGTCCCATTCACGATCCCCACGATGCGCGTGATGTCGTTCGCCAGAAGACTTTCCGTCAGCGCGCCGATGATCGGAATGGCTCCGCCACAGGTCGCTTCAAATTGCACGCACACGCCATGACGTTTGGCCGCCGTGAAGATCTCGCGGCCATGCACGGCAAGCAGGTACTTGTTGGCGGTCACGACGTGCTTCCCCGCCTTGAGCGCTTTGAGAACATAGCTGCGGGCCGGTTCGAGGCCCCCCATGAGCTCCACCACCACCTGCGTCTGCGGATCGTTGAGCGCCCGGTTCACGTCGCTGCTGAACAGACGCGCCGGCACACCCGCGGCGCGAGCCTTGTCTATCGTCCGGCCCACCACGTGCCGCAACTGCAGGCTGACCCCGGCCCGGCGACGAAAAAGGGCGGTCTCACGCAGCAACGCCTCGGCCACCGCGGACCCGATGATCCCGCAGCCCAGCAGGGCGATGCCGGTGGGAGCAGAAGATGCGGCAGGAGGGCGGGAATCGGTGGCGGCGGGCATGCAGGATCTCCGGAGGAATTCGCGCCGATAAGGATACCCGGTGCGGCGATTGCCGAAAACCGTTCCACCCGCCAGCCCCGACACCCCTTCACCCGTCAAAGCCCCCGCATCGAATGCCCGCCAAAGTGACGCGACTGCGGCGCTGGCATGCGGTTCGCATTGCTGAGCCCTGTCACCGAATGGAGCCGCGCTGGCCATGGTACGCAACCTCCCTCCGAGCCCCCCGACATTCAACTCCCCCTGGGAGCCCGACGATGCCACGGTGGAGCAGTATTTCCCCGAGCAGATGTCCTGGTACGCCGCCGAGGGGCCCCGGGGCGTCTGCGAGGATGTCGCGAGCCTGATCCGAAAGCGGCCCTGGGCGGCGCTGGGGGGCGCGGTGGCGCTGGGGCTGCTCGTCGCGCTGGCCGGGAAGGCGACGCTCTGTCGCGGGTCCCAAGCCAGAGAAAAGTGTCGGCAAAGATAGCGCGGGTTCATTCCTTCCGCGGCCAAAAACGCGGCCGGGTTCTCTATAGAGAGCGATCCGCCGCCCCTCTTCGCGAGCTTCCGCAAAGCCTCGCCCAGAACGGCGGCAGATTTTTTACGCGCTGATCTGCGTCCCGGCAGCGGTCCCGATTCAGCGGCGCCGTTTCGTCGGATAACGCCCGGAGAGCGGCCGCACGCTCTTTGCCGCGGGATCGGCGTTCGCAAAGCTCGTGGGGCTGTAGCCCTCCTGCGGTGGCGGGGCGACAGGAGTGGCCGATTGCGGACCGGGCGCCGGCGCCGGCGTGTCGTCATGCAGATCCCGCCGCCGGTTGTTCGGTTCCTTCGAGGCGACAAACCCCTCAATCCGATACTCGCCCAGCAGGTTGTTGATCAGCTTTTCAATCTCCGTCTGCAACTGCCCCTGGCCCCGCGAGACGAACGTAAATGCCCGCCCCGTCGCCCCCATGCGCGCCGTCCGCCCCACGCGGTGGACATACACCTCCGCATCCTCCGGAATGTCGTAATTCACGACGTGCGTGATCTCGTGAACGTCGATGCCGCGAGAAGCCAGGTCCGTCGCCACAAGCACGTGGATCTTCCCGGTCTTGAAGCCCCGCATCACCCGCTCCCGCTTGTTCTGCATCAGGTCGCCATGAATGGCCGACGCGGCGATCCCATCCTGCGTCAGACCCGCCGCCACTTTATCAACGGAGCGCTTCGTCCGGCAGAAAATGATCGCCAGCTCCGGCTTCTCCTGCCGCATCAGCATCTTCAGCGCCCGCTGTTTGTCCCAGGGCTCCACCCCGACGTAGAACTGCGTCGCTTCCGGATTCGTAAGCTGCTCTTCCTTCGACGAGGTAAACACCCGCTGCGGGTTCGTCATGTGCTTGTGGACCATGCGCTCAATATCGTCCGAGATCGTGGCCGAGACGAACATGGTCTGGTGCGCGGCCGTGCAGAAACCAAGAATCTTGCGGATATCGTCACGGAACCCGATGTCGAACATGCGGTCCACTTCGTCACACACGACGAAGCGGATATTGTCCAGCGGCAGCGCGCCCCGTTCCTGCACGTCCATGATGCGGCCCGGCGTGCCCACGACCACGTGCGGCTGGTGGCCCAGCTGCTTGAGCTGGCCGGAGATTTTCGTCCCGCCGTAGGCGAGCGCAAAGCGAACGGGTTTGTGCTTGGCGAAGCGCCTCATCTCGGCTTCGACCTGCACCGCGAGTTCTCGCGTGGGCACGATCACGATCGCCTGGAAGGGGATCGAAAGGTCCAGCTTCTGCAGGATCGGAAGGCCGAATGCCGCCGTTTTTCCCGTGCCCGTGCGGGCCTGACCCAGAACGTCCGCACCCGTGAGCGCGATGGGAATGAGCTTTTCCTGAATTTCCGAGGGGGTGACGAACCCGATGTCGGCAAGGGAGTGGAGGATCGCCGGCTCGAGGCCGAGGACTTTGAATGCCTCCGGCAGGTCGATGCGGTCGTGGTGCATCGGGGCGTGGTGCGGGGCCGCGGCATGAGGATCATCCAGCGCGTCAAGCCCCTCCTCCATCGCGCCGTCGAGGGGAACTTCGTGCTGCGTAGCCCAGGGATCATCGCTTTCATCGTCGTAACGGGCGGGAGCGGCGCTCTGGCGTGGCGGCTGGCCGCCCGGGCCGGCGACGTTGTTGGGGCGGCGATTGCGGTTTCTGCCACCGCGTCGCCGTCGCCGTTTCGGAGGACCCTCACCGTTGCCCCCCTCAGGCTGGCGTTGAGGCGGGGAGCCAGAGGAAGCGGGAGGCTGAGAGTTTCCCGGGGGCGGCGAAAACGGAACGTGCGGAAGATCGGTCATAGACTGGTAAGTGTAGAGGCAAGGGAGTAAGGGGACAAGCAGCACAGGGCAGGAATGGCGCTTTGAGGGACCGCCCTGCTTACCGGGAAACCCATTGGAAGGCAGGTTCGATGGACATCTTGCTCGGAGACGCGACCGTCAGGGAGCGTTCGCGTGGCGCCGCGGCGAGGCCACGCTTCCTCACGGGCGCGCCTCGGAATCCCCGCATGGCGAAAGGCAGAGACATTCCCCAGAAAAACGGGCGCGTCCCCGCCGGCGCCCCTCACCATTCCAAGGCGCTCGAGCCCTGGTATTCCGTGACCCGGGTTTCAAAAAAGTTCTTCTCCTTGGCAAGATCGATCGTCTCGCTCATCCACGGGAACGGGTTCTTCGTGTGGTACTGACGCGCGATCCCAATGCGTTCGAGCCGCCGGTCCGCGATGTAACGCACATAGTCGTCAAACAGCAGGGCGTTCAGCCCCAGCACCCCGTTCGGCAGGCAATCCTTGGCGTAGCGGATCTCATAGCCCACCGCCTCATCGATCATGGCGATGATCTCCGCCTTGAAATCTTCCCTCCATACCTCGGGATTCTCCGCCTTGATGCCGTTGATGAGATCGATGCCGAAATTCATGTGAATCGATTCATCCCGCATGATGTACTGGAACTGTTCCCCGATCCCCGTGAGCTGGTTCCGGCGGTGGAACGAGAGGATCATGACGAAGCCGCTGTAGAAGAAAATGCCCTCCATCACCACGTAGAACCCGATCAGGTTCTTGAGGAATTTCCGGATATTCTCCGGGCCCTCCGTGGAAAAGTCCGGCTGCATCACGTCCGCCGTGAGCGACATCACGAACTGGTCCTTGCCCGCGATCGCGTCCACCTCGTGATACATGTTGAATATCTCGCGCTGGTCGAGGTTCATCGACTCGCAGACATACTGGAACGTGTGGGTGTGGATCGCTTCCTCGAACGCCTGGCGCAGCAGGTACTGGCGGCACTCCGGGTTCGGCACGTGCTTGAAGATCGCCAGCACGATGTTGTTGCCCACCAGCGATTCACCGGTGGAAAAAAAGCCCAGGTTCCGCATCACCACGCGCCGTTCATCCGGCGTGAACAGCTTCGATTTCCACTGGTCGATGTCCTTCTGCATCGATACTTCCGTGGGCATCCAGTGATTCGCGCAGCCGTTCATGTAATGTTCCCATGCCCATTTGTATTTGATCGGGCAGAGTTGATTCACGTCCACAGCGCGGCAATTGATCAGGCGCTTGTCCTCGGCATTCACGCGGCGACCAAGATCATGGGCTTTCGCGGGAGTCGGATCACAGCAGGTCATGGGCTACTTCTCACTTTCGCAGACAGGAGGGATCGTCACTGGCACGCTTCGCACGTCGGATCGGCGATGGAACAGGCCTTCGGCGGGGCGTCCGTGACCGGGATGATGGTCGAGGATTCAGACTTGTTCTTCATCCACTTTGGCTGGGCGCCATGGCGGTTGATGTCGATGGATGATTTTTCAACCTGCGTCGCGGCCAGCGACCGCAGATAGTAGGTCGTCTTCAATCCCTTGCGCCAGCACGCCATGTACATCTCGCTGAGCGCCCGCCCGCTGGGCTTGGCCAGATAAAGGTTGAAGCTGATGCCCATGTCGATCCATTTCTGCCGCCGGCTGGTCGCTTCGATCAGATAGTGCGCGTCGATGCCGAAGGCGGTCTGGTACAGCTTTTTAAGGTCGGAGGGAATCCGTTCGATTTCGTCCAGCTCGCCGTCGTGATACTTCAGCTCGTCGATCATCCGGTCATCCCAGAGATCCAGCGCTTTAAGATCAGCCACAAGGTAGTCGTTGATGATCGTGAAATCGCCCGAAAGATTGCTCTTCACGAACAGATTGCGGTAGTTGGGCTCGATCGACTGGAAGCACCCTGCGATGTTCGAAATGGTGGCCGTGGGCGCGATCGCCATCACGTTGCTGTTGCGCATGCCATGCTCCCGGACCAGCTGGCGTACCGGCTGCCAGTCGAGCCGACACGTCCGGTCCATCTCGAGATCCCCGCCCCGAGCCTCCTGCACGAGTTCAATGGTATCAATGGGCAAAAGCCCGCGCTGCCACTTCGAGCCCTGGTACGAACCATAAGGCGAGCGCTCGGCGGCGAGACGCGCCGAGGCGGAGATCGCGTCGAAGCTGATGATCTCGCCCACCGCGTCCGCGCACTCCACCGCCGCCTGCGAGCCATACGGGATCCGCTGGATGAACAGCGCGTCCTGAAAGCCCATCACCCCCAACCCAATCGGACGATGCCGCTGATTCGCGTTGGCCGCTTCCTTCGTGGGGTAGTAGTTGATGTCGATCACGTTATCCAGCATCCGCACCGCCGTGCGAATCGTCTGCCGCAACGCCTCGCGATCGATCCCCCCGGGCGTCGTGTGTTCCTTCAGATTGATCGAACCCAGATTGCAGACCGCCGTTTCTTCGTTCGACGTATTGAGCAGGATCTCCGTGCACAGGTTGGAATTGTGAACCACGCCGGCATGATCCTGCGGGCTGCGGAGGTTGGAGGGATCCTTAAAGGTGAGCCAGGGATGCCCGGTTTCAAAGACCATCGACAGCATCTTACGCCACAGATCCGCCGCGCTGATGCGCCGGAACAGCCGCATTTCGCCCCGCTCTGCCTTCGCTTCGTAGCCTTCATAAGCCCGGTTAAACGCCTCGCCATACGTGTCGTGCAGGTCCCGAACTTCATCCGGAGAAAACAGCGTCCAGGGCTGGTTGTCACGCACCCGACGCATGAACAGATCAGGGATCCAGTGCGCCGTGTTCATGTCGTGCGTCCGGCGACGCTCATCGCCGGTGTTCTTGCGAAGCTCAATGAATTCTTCGATGTCCAGATGCCACGTTTCCAGATACGCGCACACCGCACCCTTGCGTTTGCCCCCCTGATTGACGGCAAGCGCCGCATCGTTGGCCACTTTCAGGAATGGAATGATGCCCTGGCTTTTCCCATTCGTTCCGTGGATCTGCGAGCCCGTCGCCCGCACCCGCGTCCAGTCGTTGCCCAGACCACCCGCCCATTTGCTGAGCATGGCGTTGTCCTGCAGGCACTTGAAAATGTGCAAAAGGTCGTCGTCGACCGTGGAAAGATAGCACGAACTCAGCTGCGGGTGCGGCGTGCCCGAGTTGAACAGCGTCGGCGTCGCGCTCACGAAGCGGAAACTCGACAGCACTTCGTAAAATTCAATCGCCCGACCCTCGCGGTCCGCTTCCCGCAGCGACAGCCCCATCGCAACCCGCATCCAGAAATACTGCGGCGTCTCAATCCGGCGGCCATCAATGTGCAGGAGGTACCGATCGTAGATCGTCTGCGCCCCCAGATATTCAAACTTTTCATCCCGCGGCGGCTGCAGCGCGGCCGCGAGCCGCGGCAGATCGAATGCCAGCAACTCGGCAGCCACCCGCCCCGCGGCAACGCCCGCCTGAAGCGCACCGGCGAATCCGTCGCGATAGATCGTGTCGAACGTGCGGACGGATTCCGGCGCGGTGGCGGGGGCGTCAAACAGCGACGGCGTCGCATCAAATTCCGCCGCCTTACCGAGCGCTTCCCGATAGATAATGTTCAGCACCAGTCGCGTCGCGGCCTTGGTGTACGCCGGCTCCCGCTCGATCCGCTGCCGCGTGACCATCACCATCGCCCGTTCCAGCTCCTGTTCCGTAATACCGTCGTAAAGGCTGGCCACCGCGTCATTAAGCAAATCAGCAGCCGAGCACCCCACCAGGCCATGACACGCTTCGTACAGGCGTCGCTTGAGCTGGTGCCCATCGATCGGCACCGTCCGACCGTCGACGCTGCGCATCGACAGCTTGAGCACATGCTGACCCACCGCCTCGCCCCGGATCGCCCGGGCACGCGAGCGCTCTTCCCGATAAATGATGTACCGCCGCGCGACCCGAAACTCGCCCGCATGCATCAGCTGAGTTTCCACCAGATCCTGCACCCGTTCCACATCCACCACCCCCTCCGTCCGCTGCGCCTCGAATTCCGCATCGCTGATGACCCCCGCCGCCACCTGCTGGACGGTCTCCCGGAGCGACGGCGGCAAGGGCGTCACTCCATCGAATTCCTGCTCCGCCCTTACCGCCGCCGCGATCGCTCCCAGAATGCGTTCCGGGTTAAAGGGCACCACCCGGCTGTCGCGCTTGCGGACGCGGATGTTGGGGGCGGTGAGCGGGGTCGTCGGCATGGGTGGACTCCTCAGGGAAACAGCACAACACGCGAGGGAAACAACACAGCACGCGAGGAAGACAACACAGCACGCGGTGCTCGCGCAAGTGGGCGGCGGGCGCGCGGCGACCACGTGGGGCGATTGTGGACGGATTGCAGGTTTTTGTCTACCACCCACTAGATGTTGTGGATAGCAAAACAATCGACACCATATCGTGTGAAAAACCCTCCGTCAACGCTTTGGAAAAGAAACGTTGCCAGAAGCTTATAACCCTTTGTCGGGCAAGCAAGTGGACGGATGGGCTTGGCCTTGCAACGCCTCTTCGCCACCATCTGGGCGCACGCTGGCGGCCCCGAAAGTGGGCGGGGGAGGCTCTCAGCAAGGGGGAGCTGTTTGCTTTCTTCTTGGCAAAAGGTGGGTTATTCTGTTATCGCCATCGCGGGTCTGTCTGGCCGCGGCGGTACATGCTCCGGTGCCCCCTGACCATCGCCCGTGCGCATTGGCAATTCGCCGGTGTGACGCGGAGGGTTGCTCGGCGAGCCCCGCAGCGGAAAGTTCTGTCACTGCATGGAAATAAAAAAGGGAATCGGCGTTTCCTCGGGGGTGGTGGTATGCCAGGCCTTGATCCTGTCGGATGAGGACCTGCGCATCGGCCGACGCGCCATCCCCTCCTCCCAGATCGAGGCGGAACGCACGCGACTGTCCGAGGCGCTGGCCTCCTCACGGGCGGACATTCGCGCTTTGCGCGATCAGACCGCGCGGGACATCGGACCGGACACCGGGGCCATCTTCAATTTTCACCTGGGCCTGCTCGACGATCCGACCCTGCTGGACACCTTCTATGGCGGAATCGAGAAGAACCGCTTCACCGCCGAATATGCCGTGTCACGCTCTCTGCGAGATTTCTCCAAGCAGTTCTTGAAGCAGAAAGACCTCTATTTCCGCGAACGCGTCAAAGATATTTACGACATCGAAAAGCGGCTCATCAACAAGCTGCAGGGACGCGATCGCGTACGCCTGATCGATATCACCGAGCCCGTCGCCCTGATCGCCCACGATCTGACCCCCTCCCAGACCGCCTCGCTCGACCGCACCAAGGTCAAGGCGATCTGCATCGACGCCGGCGGGCGCACCAGTCACACCGCCATCATCGCGAACTCCATGGGCATCCCCGCCGTCGTGGGCCTGGAAAATATCACGCACGAAGTCACCAGCGGCGACACCCTGATTGTCAATGGCCATTCGGGCGTGGTCATCATCAACCCCGATGAGGCCACCCTCGCCGAACATCGGCGGTATGAGGCCAAGCAGATTCAGTTCGAGGATTCGCTCAAGCGGCTGCGGGATTTGCCGGCGAAGACCAAGGATGGCACCGAGATCACGCTCATGGGGAACATTGAGTTTCCGCACGAGGTGGAAAACACGCTGGCCAAGGGGGCCATGGGGATCGGGCTTTATCGCACGGAATTTTTGTATCTGGCGTCGGAAAAAGAGCCGACGGAGGATGACCACTACGCGGCGTATGCCGAGGCGATTCGCAAGCTGGCGGGGCGGCCGATCGTGATCCGGACGCTGGATCTGGGGGCGGACAAGTGGTCGCCCTGGCAGGTACGCGACGCGGAGG
>CALCHA010000492.1 GCA_937901265.1 uncultured Phycisphaerales bacterium | reverse complement strand
CCAAGCCCAGTATCCAGCCTTTCAGCGGGGCGCCAATTGCCAGTTCGTTGACGACGGCCATGCCGCCATACTCGCTGCCTTTCGCCACGACCATGGGCCACGGGACTTCGGTTTTCTGGTCGTCTGTAACTTCGATACGCAACAATCGCAGCGGATCGTGATCAACCTTGCCCCGGTCCTCGGTACCCATGAACCCCTGGTGTGCCGCGAGCTGCTCAGCAACGAAGCACGAGTCGTTCCCGACGTACGCCTCGATCTCCTGCTTGCTCCCTGCGCCGCGCAGATCCTCCGCGTTTCCAAAGGCGGATGACGCGCTGCCGCATCACGGATTCAACCGCAGGACCGTGAAGGAATGGGCGGGGAAGGTGTAGGTGAAGGTCGGGGCGGAGAGGTGCAGGGGAACCGTACGCGGGGCGATATGATCGGGAGCCGCGAAAGTGTTTTCGTCATCAGGATCGCCGGCGAGCGTGGTGGCGCTGGCCGACGAGATGCGGTCCAGGCCCGAGGAAAGCGTCGCGGGAGTCGCGGCATCGCCGGGATTGACCACCTTGATGATGACCGCGTGGGTCTGTTCATCAAGGGCGGCGGTGGTGAAGATCGCGGGAACCGTATGCCGCGGCAGCGCTGCGGTCTGGATCACCTTGCCATCGAGCGAGCAGGTGATCTGGTCGCCACGCACCTCGATCTTCACGCTGTACCAGCGGTTAGGCTCGAGCGTCCCAGGCGTGTGGCCGAGGAGCTGGTCCTGCTCGGCAAAGTGGGACTGGAGAATGAATTCAGGCTTGCTCGGATCGGCCACGGTCGGGCCGCCAACAGGCGCACCCAGAATCCACTGCGCACGGGACGCACGCGCATGCGTGTCATCATCCAGCACGTTGATCACCAGCGCACCGGTGGGGGAGGTGCGGCGGGCTTTCAGCGTGAGGGTGTAGTCGGACCACGAACGATCCCCCAGCGGCGTGGAGACAGACGCGGAGGGATCGGGCTGGGAGACGCTGTCGAGCATCTGCTCCGCAGCGCCGGGCCGCGAAATACGCACGTCGTAGAACTCCCCCGACGCCTGCTGCGTGCCCAGGGCAATGCGGCCCGCGAGGGGAAGCGTGCGCTCAGAGCCATTGTTGCTGGTGGGCAAAACGACGTCGCCGCGGTTTTCGCAATAGAGCTGCTGCACGTAGAAATTGGGCGTAAGCATCGTGTGCAGGGAGTTCGCCCAGATCATGTCCGGGCGCCACTGCCACGCATCCTCGTTGGCGAACAGCGGCGCATACGAAGCCATCCGTACCACGTCGGCGTTCCGCTCCAGTCCCGTCATGTAGGCCGCTTCGGCCAGCGCACATTCGAGGTTGTTCTTGTTCTTGGTGGAACAGATCGCATCGCTCTGGGCGGCGTATTCGCCGAAGAAAACCTTCGGACCCTTCCGGTCGTAACTGTCAAAGCGGTGCGTGTTCGCGAGGAACCAGATCGGGTTGGCGTAGCAGTGCTGGTCGACGATGTCGGCATGGTGCCCATCCACGTCGAACTGCTGCAGCTTCGGCCACAAATAGGCGAAACGGTCATCATCCGGCGAGGGCCCCGCGTCGGAGACCAGCTGAATGTCGGGATACTTCTCCTTGATCGCCTTGGTGAAGGTGGTGAGACGCTCGAGGTACTGCGGGCCCCACTGCTCGTTGCCCACGCCAAGCATCGTCAGCGGTGGATTGAACGGCTCGGGATGTCCCATCGCCGCGCGCTTGGCGCCCCATGTCGACGACGCGGGGCCGTTGGCGAATTCGATCAGGTCGAGAGCGTCCTGCACGTACACGTGCAGATCCTGCGGCGTGCAGAGCTCCCCGGAGTTGAACTGGCACGCCATGCCGGCATTGACGATGGGCAGCGGCCGGGAATGCAGGTCTTCGCAGAGCTGGAAGAACTCGAAGAACCCCAGGCCGAAGGACTGGTAGTAATCGGGCGTGGGGCGCCATTTGAATTCGTAGTTCCAGCGGTCGACCAGGGTCTTGCGCTCGTCGATCGGGCCGATGGTGTTCTTCCACTGGTAGCGCCGCGAGAGGTCCGAGCCTTCAACGATGCAGCCGCCGGGGAATCGCAAAAAGCCGGGATGGAGATCGGCGAGGGCCTCGACCATGTCGGCGCGGAGCCCGCCCTGGCGGCCTTTCCACGTCTTCTGCGGGAACAGCGAGACGAAGTCCACATCGACCTTGCCTGGCCCATTGAGGAACAGCGCGATGCGGGCGTGAGCGTCCGTGGCATTCGGGCGAAGCACGAGATCAACCTTCGACCAGTTTGCCGAGATACCCGTGATGGGTGCCGATGCCAGCGTCGTGCCATCTTCGGCCACGAGCTCAACAGTCACCTTTGAATTGCCCGACACGTTCCGGAACTCGGCGGAAAAGGCGTAGGTGTCGCCGCCAACCAGGCCCATGCCGCGAAACCCTTCATTGGAGATCCCAATGGGCGCGGCCGCGGTGGAGGTGATTTCTGCGTAGTGGCTTTGTGCGGCTTTGTACGGAGAATCGGTGAGGATCTGTACGTCGCCATGCGCGAGAGAGGGGGAAATTTTGAACCAGCCCATCATCGGATCGGGAAACTCAAAGCCGCGGTTCTTCACCAGCTCGGCATAGAGCCCGCCATCGCCGCCGAAGTTGATGTCTTCAAAGAAGCCGCCCCACATGGCGGGGTTAATCGCCGCACCGGGGTGGGCCGCGTCGACCGTGATCGCCAGCGGGGCGCCCGGAGGAGTGGACGCGGAGGGGGATTGCGTGCAGGAGGCCAGTGCCAGCAGGATCAGCGCGAAGGAGAGGTGACGGACCATTGTTTTGATCTCCGGAGGTTGAAGTGCGCGACTAGTGTAGTCGGAAATCAAAAATGGCCAAGCGCGAATTATCACAGGGCCCCGCGAGTTGCTTCGTGCTGTCCTTCAGCAACTGCAGGGTGAGCGGCCACGCGGCCTCTGAGCTTTGAAGTTGGCGCGAGAGGTTCATGGGCAATGCTCCCATCTATCGGTAGAGGGTGCGCCCAGTTTGTGCGCACAGGTGCGCGGGCGGATTGATGTAAAGGGGGTAAAGGAGAGATGTTGGGAGGTAGAAAAGTTTTGGATGCGTGGGATTTGGCGTGCCAGGTTGTGCGCGGGAGTTCTCGCGCCGCGGCTGCGGCTTTCGGGCGGTTGGTTGCTTTCACTTATGGCGGTGCCGCGGGGTTACTTCATGCTGTCTTTGAGGAGTTGGATGGTGAGGGGCCAGGCTTCTTTGGTGGCCTGGATGTCAGCGGGGGTGGTTTGGGCGCGGAGGAAGCCGTGTGTGGCGCCTTGTTCGATTTTTCCGGTGAAGGTTTTGCCGAGGGCTTTCATTCTGTGTTCGGTGGGTTTTTCTGTGGCGGTGGT
>CALCHA010000491.1 GCA_937901265.1 uncultured Phycisphaerales bacterium | reverse complement strand
TTCCGGGTCATGTTGGCCGTTTCGGTGGCGAAGTCGGTATCGCGGATGGCGCTCTGGGAGCTGGACACGTTTTCCAAAGCGACGTTCAGCGAGTTGATCGTCGAGCCCAGCACGTTCGCCTGGAACGCACCGAGGCGACCTCGCAGACCCGCCACATCCTTGACCGCCTGGTTGACCACGTTCTGCGCCAGGTTGGTGTCGCCGGTGTTGACCGCGGCAATCTTGCCGGAACCGAGATCCGAGAGGGTGTAGACGGTGCCGTTCTGCACATACTTGCCGAGACTGGCGGTGTTGACCGTCGCGATGCCAATGGAGGCGGTGTTGGCGGTGCTGACCTGTGCGCCGAGGCTGAAGGTGGCTCCGCCGCCGGTGATGCCGAAGGATTTGCTGGCACCGTTGGTGTTGACGGCGGCGTTCATGGTGAAGTTGATGTCGAGCAGGTCGCCGAAGACCGCCTTGACCTTGAGGCCGTCGGAGACCGCGGAGGTGCCGTTGACGGTCAGCGTGGCGTTGCGGCCGTAGCTGCTGGTGGTGCTGACGCTGGCCTTGTCGACGGTGGTGAGGGCCGTGTTGTTGTTGGAGGAGACGCTGACGAACTGGCTCGAGCCGTAGTCGCTGGAGATGAGGCTGACCGACTTGCTGTCGGAGGAAAGGATGGCCTCCACGCCGGTGGAATCCTTGAACTGGTTGATGGACGCCACGATGGCCGAGCTCTTGGTGGAACTGGCGAAAGAGAGCTGCACGGTGCCGCGGTTGCCGGCGATGGAAACAGTGGCGGCGCCATTGAGGCCGCTGCTGGATCCCAGGAAATTGAGCTGGCCGGTCTGCGCGGAGGTGATGACCGAGACGTTGACGGCGAGGGTGGAAGTTCCGACCTTGGCGGAATTGATATTCATCGCGGTGAAGGCCGAGGTCGTGGAGATGCCCGAGGTGGTGTAGTCATAGGTGCCATTGAGCAGCTTGACGCCTTCGAAGGAGGCGGAGTTGCTGATGCGGTTGATGGTGCTGAGGATCGAATCGACCTGGAGCTGGTTGGCGTCCTTTTCATCCTGGGAAAGGCCGGCCTTGTTGGCGGCGTTGCCGACGAGCCCCTGCAGGGAGACGAGGAGGTTGGAGACCTCCGAGAGCGAGCCTTCAGCGGTCCCGATGATGTTGTCGGCGCGCTGGGCGTTGGAGATGGCCGTCGAAGTGGCGGTCTGCTCGGCGCGGAGCGATTCGCTGGCGATGAGGCCGGCGGGATCATCTTTGCCCGAGTTGATGCGATAGCCCGTCGAGAGGCGCTGCAGCGAGGTCTGCAGGGCCATATTGTTGGAGTTCAACGTGTGAACGGCGACCATGGACGAGATGTTGGTGTTGATACGACTCATGAGAAATCCTCCGTGAAAGTCGCTTTCCGCAGGGATGGCGCCGCTTCCATGTCCTCATCCGTAAGGGCACAAAAGCGGTCGGCGAAAAGCGGGAAACAAACTGGGTGCGGCCGACATACGTCACTGCAACCGGCGGCCGCGGCCGGCTGAGGAATGCTGCGTTCACCTCCCAGAGCACTTGCTGACGAGCCGCCCGAAACCTTCCACATGTGACCAGAGCCGGCGGAATCACTTCATGGGTCACGGGGAGCATATTCGGGCTCTTGATTCGGAATTCTTGAGGCTGAAAATGCGCAGGAAAAGCGGATTCGGCCGGGATTTTGGCGTCCGAAAAAAGGCACTGGCGGGGGAATTGAGAGAGGTGCCATTATGGGACGCGCGCGGTTATCAGACGCCCGGAAGGCGAATCGATGGCGCAACCTCGGCGTCGCGCGGCGCGAGGCGTTGTCCGTTATGGGACGGGTTTGTGGGATTTTGGCGGGTTATCGGGCGTCAATCCGGAAGGTAGACCGCCAGGCAGCCGGGGGCTTCGGTCAGCCGCACTTCGCGCAACTTGAGATTGCGTTCATTGGTGGGATCGATCTCGCGCAAAATCGGCAGAATCTGCCGCCCGAGGTACTCGGCGATGCGCTCCGCGGAGGGATTGATCGTGGAGCGGAAGGGGTCGATGGCATTGAGGTTGTTGTTGCGCCAGGGAGAGATCAGCAGCTCCAGCGCCGCTTCGATCTCGTGAAAATCGACCACGGTGTCGACGGCATCCAGCGACGTCGCGGTGATCCGCAGGGTGATGCGGAAATCGTGGCCATGCAGCGGCTCGAGCGCCCCTCCCGGAAGACGCAGCGCATGCGCGGCCGAGAAACTCGACTGGACTTCGATCGCAAACATACTCCAGTCTCCAATTCCCACCGTCGCCCCGCCACATTTTTTTATTTTCCCAGTTCCCGCGAGCGTTTGGCGGCCGCGGCGACGGCCGCGGTCATCAGCGATTGGAAGCCGGCCTGCTGCAGGGATTCGACGGCGGCCTGGGTGGTGCCGTTGGGCGTGGTGACCTTGCGCCGGAGTTCGGCGGGCGAATCCTTGGATTCTTCGAGCAGGGCGGCCGCGCCCACGACGGTTTGCCGCGCCAGATGGGCGGCTTCGGAGGCGGGCAACCCGGCCTCGACGCCCGCTTGCGCAAGGGCCTCGGTCAGCAGAAAGATGTAGGCCGGGCCCGAGCCCGAGAGGGCGGTCACGGCATCGAGCGCCGATTCCGGCAGCCGGACGGTGCGGCCGCCGGCATCGAAAATCTTTTCCGCGACGATCAGGTCGGCATCGGTGGCGTGCGCTCCCTTGGAGAGTGCGGACATGCCTTTGCCCACCAGCATGGGGGTGTTGGGCATGACGCGGATCACACGTCGCTGGTCGCCCAGGGCGGTTTCAATGAAGCGCGTGGAAATGCCGGCGGCGATGGAGATGAAGAGCGCATCGGGGCGGGAGGCGGCCTTGAGCGCCTCGAGGGCCTCGCCCATCACATAAGGTTTGACGGCCAGGAGCAGGATGTGGGCGTCTTTCGCTGCCGCGACGCAATCCGCGGAGGTGGCCACGTGCAGGTCTTCCGCGAAGAGGCGTTGGCGTTCGGGCGAGGGGTCGCAGGCCCGGAGATCCCCGGGGGCGTAAAGCGCCGAACGAAGCAGGCCCCGGGCGATGGCCTCGGCCATGTTTCCGGCGCCGATGAACGCGAGTGTCGACATACGGGAAGACTCCTGTTGGGGGGACGCCGCCCATGGTAAAGGGTATGCGCGCAAGAATAAACGACCCAGGCAGCAAGGGCCGGAGGCCCGGTGCGTCGCGCGAGGGCTGGCGGTCGCCTCAATGCCGCAGCAGGCGCTCCACCGCATGAAGCACCTGCTGCGGGGCCGCGAACTGCACCGCGTGGGCGACGCCCGGCAACATCACCAGCGTCGAGTTGGGCACCACCGCATGGAGCCGCACCGCGTTGTCCTCAGGCGAGACGTTCTTGTCGAGCTCGCCCTGCAGGATCTCCAGGGGCACCTTGATCGCGGGGTAGCGCGGAATCATGCGTTCGAGGGAGCGATTGACCAGCAGGGCATCCTGCGAATCCGCGCGGAATTCCGCCGGCCGCAGCCCCAAGGCCAAAACGGCGCGCTCGTATCCCCGCGGCGCCGGCATGGGGCCGAAGACGCGTTTGAACTGCCCCGGTCCGAGCAACGCGCCCAGGGGCTGGGCGATGGTCTGCAGAAACAGATCCCCCAGCACCGGCGCCGCTGAGAGCCGCTCCAGGGCCGAGGGCGGCCCCTGCGGATAGGCCAGCCCTCCCAGCAGCACGGCCCCGCGGATCTCGTCGGGATACAGCTCCGCATACGCCAGCGCGACGGCCCCCCCCATCGAATGGCCGACGAGCAGGGGCTTTTCCGTCAGGTGCAGCGCCGCCAGATCCCCATGAAGGGCCCGGGCGTGGTCCTCAATGGACATCGCCGTGCGGCAGGGACGCCGCGTGTAGCCGAAGCCGGGGCGATCGAAGGCGATCACATCGTACCGGGCCGTCAGAAGGGGAAACGTCGGCGAATCCGTCAGATCTCGTGTGGAACCCAGCGATCCATGGATGTAGACCACCGGCGACCCGCTGCCCGCCCGGATGTAGTGGGCGTACCCCGTGCCCACGGGCAGGAAACGCCCCTGCGGCGGAAAGTGCCTCTCCGCCAGGGCCGTGTGGATCGCCCCGCAACCCGAAAAAAGCAATACCGCCGACAGCAATAACAGAGCTCGCATGGGCCATTGTAGGCCCGACCCCGGCCTGCCGCCGGGTGAACCGCCGCCGGTTGGGACCGCCCGATTCCGCGGCTATACTGCTGGCATGATCGTGATTATCGACAACTACGACTCCTTCACCTACAACCTCGTGCAGCGGATCGGGGAGCTCGACCCGGAACGGCCGATGCGCGTGCTGCGCAACGACAAAACGTCGCTCGACGAGATCGAGGCCCTGCACCCCTCGCACATCCTCATTTCCCCCGGGCCCTGCTCGCCGCGGGAGGCGGGCATTTCCAATGAGGTGCTGCGGCACTTCGGGCCGCGACTTCCCACGCTGGGCGTCTGCCTGGGGCACCAGTGCATCGGCCACACGTGGGGCGGCGTGGTGGAACGCAACTGGCGGCTGATGCATGGCAAAGTTTCGCCGATCCACCACCGGGGCCAGGGCGTCTTCGCCGGGCTGAGCAACCCCTTCGACGCCACCCGCTACCACTCCCTCGTGATCCGCCCCGACAGCGTGCCGCCCGAGTTTGAAATCACCGCATGGACGGCGGAGGAGGAAGTGATGGGGCTGCGACACAAGGAATGGCCACTGGAAGGCGTGCAGTTCCACCCCGAATCCTTCCTGACGCTGGAGGGCCCGCGTCTGCTGGCCAATTTCCTGGCCATGGGGGCACCCGTGGCAGCGGGCGAGCTTGCAGCGCGGTGATTGCCGCGGCTGCCACCATCCTGCCGGGAGGTTTGCGTATGTTTGAACTCGACCACGTCGCGATTGTTGTCAAAGACGTTGCTGCGGGGGTGAAATTTTACACCGAAGCGTTCGCAGCGGAGGTGTTGTACGCCGACGCCACGTGGGCGTTTTTGCGTTTGGGGCAGGGCAAGCTGGCGCTGGTGCGCGCGGAGCAGCATCCGCCGCACGTGGCGCTGCGGGTGGATCTCCCGAGCCTCGAAGCCGCCGCCGCGAAGGCGGGCAAGCGCATCGATCAGCACCGGGATGGGACGCGCGGGATCTACGTGGAGGATCCCTCGGGGAACGTGCTGGAACTGATTTATTACCCCCCTGCCGCGACGGCCTACAGCAAGCCGGGCTAAGGGCGACCGCGGTCAGGGCCGCCTGGGGTTCGCCGGTCCCGTGGCCTTGGCGATGCGCGCCGCATGCCGCGCCGCGATTCCATCGGCCGCCGCCGCCGCACCAAACAGCTGCAGCCCCATCAGCAGCGCGAAAGCCGCCGCCCACCCCAGCAACCCCGCAAGGATGCCGATGAGGGGAAAGGCGCACATGAAGAGGGTCAGATACTCCGGCCGCGCCAGATCGAAGAGTTCCAGCCCCCCGAGAAACAGGCACAGCCCGCCGATGATCCACGCCAGGTTCTGCGCCTGCGCCGCAAGGGAATCCGAGGGGATTCGCACCGCCAGCCCGCGCAGGTGGAAGCCCAGGAGGAACGCCATGACCCCGGTCGCCGGAAGAATCGCGTAGAGAAAATGCCGCCCGATCTCGCGGTCGGCTGGATGAAGGGTGATCGGCAGCCACAGCGCCAGGACCAGCAAAGCGGCGATGCGTGCGGGCCACGCCCAGGGAGATTTCTCCCCATCGCGCGGCTCCCTGCGGGTGACCAGCCAGGTGCCGATCAGCGCCAGCAGCGGTCCCGCCAGATGCAGCCAGCGATCGAGCGGCGTCACCTCCTGCCAATGGACGATGATGGCGGCGACCTCGCAGGCGATGGCCGGGACCAGCAGGAGCGCCCCCCAGGCGAGGCCTCGCGTCCAGCCTTTTTGGGCGAACTGCAGCATGCCGGCGACGGACTGATCCAGCGGTCCGGAGCAATCGGGGCAGCGGTTGCGCGTGGTTTTTCCGCGAATCAGAAATCCGCAATGGGGGCAGGGGCGGCCGGGCGCCTGCGGCTCGGCCAGGGGGGTGGCCGGCGCGCGCTGCGGCGCGGCGGGCTCCACCAGCGGAATTTCCCCGCCGGCGTCGGGCGGCGATGGCTGCGCCGCGCCAGGCTTGCGCGACGGCGCTTCGGCAGGCCGCGGTGCCAGGTCATAGGGCGATTCCGCTGACGATTCGGGTCCTTCCGCCATTGCTGCTTCCGTTGCGGGGTTCTCGTGGGGGGGGTCTCGCGGGGATCTCTTGCCTCAGTCCTGTCCCGGTGCGGCCCCGGGCGTGGCCGGCTTGCTGGTGGGGGCAGGGGCGTCGAGCGAAATTTTGACAATGCGCCCGGCGGTCATGCGCTTCACCGACAACCGTATCTCGGTCTGCCCGGCCGTGAGCTTCTCAAAGTCCTTCACGTCCTTCACCGGCTGATCGTTGACGTGGGTGATCAGCTCAAAGGGCTTCAAGCCCGCCACGGAGGCCTTCGACCCCTGCTCGATCTTCGCCACCACGACGCCCGGTTCATCGGGCTTCTTCTGCAGGTAGCGGCGGACCTCGTAGGTCAGGTCGCGGACGGTGATGCCCAGGGGCACCGACTTGAAATGGGCCGCCGACGCGTAACTGGCCGGCCCCTGCACCACGGTGAAATCCTTGCTGTCGAGCTTGCCGTCGTGGAAGAACTCGATGGAATATTTGGAGCCGAAGCCAAGGTCGGTGAGGGTGCGGGTCACGCTGTTTTCAACCGGGGGCCAGGGCGAGGGAATACGGTCGAAGACCGCCTCGGAGGCTTCGCCGAGGCGATCCCACGGAAAGCTCTCGCCGCCATAGGGATCGGCATCCAGTCGCACATCGATCGGCTTGGGCTGGCTGGCGGCGTGGATCCGCAGGAGGATCCAGCCGGGCTCGACGCCCGCTTTTCCCGCGGGGGAGTCGGGATAGACGTAGGTCACCACCGCCCCCGTCTCGCCGTCGGAGGTCTGGTCCGCCACCTTGTTCGCCCGCGCCAGCTCCGGAGACAGCGGCTGCAGCTCCACGCCCACCCACGCCAGCCGATTTTCCTGTTCCTCCGACAGCGGCACATTGGCGGGGTCGGCCGACGAGGGCAGATTCTTGATGGCGGCGGCAAGGTCTGCGGCGGGGGTGGCGATGGCCAGGTCATCGCGCGTGTAGCGCTCGGCCGTGGCTGCCTTCGCCCGCCGGGCCACCGGCAGGACCAGCAGGCCGCCGCCGGGCGTGAACAAAAAGGTCGATTTGTCCTGCCCCGGTATCTCCGGATAGGTCCCATTGCGCAGGCCGAGGTGGAATCCCATGATCCGCCGATGCGCGAATGTGGCGATGCGCTGCTCCCCCTGCAACTCGATATCCGCCGCGGGAAGCAGCGTTCCCTCCAGCGGCCGCAGGTCATCCGTGGCCAGGGCAAAGGGCTTCTCCAGCGGCTTGTCCGTCGTGGCGACCAGCGCCCCAAAATCCGAAAGCGTCGCCTGGAAATGGGCATCGATCGGGGGCGTGGTGTTCAGGTGAATGCGTTCAAGGCGGGCGGTCAGCGTGGGCTTCAAGTCGACGAGGACCAGCACGCGGTTGCCTTCAAGCGTCACCGCGAGGGCCTCCTGCACCGTGGTGTTCTGCTCGTCCGTGCCCATCAACATCTGCTGCCGGGGGTCGGCCGCCTTGGGGCTGCGAAAATTCAGCGTCGCCCGCACGATGCCCTGCTGCGCCGCCTGATCAATCTTTGCGGTCATCGCCGCGAGCTGCTCCGCGGATGTCGCCGGCCAGGACAGCGGCGCGACCCTCCACCCCTCCCCCACCGGCAGGTCATCGCCGGTGGAAATGGTCAGCGGGACCCCCTCCTTGCTGACCACCAGCCCGGCGGGCGCGGCGAAGGTCTTCTTGTCTCCCGTGATCGTCACCGCGCCGCCCAGCGGAGCGACCGTCAGCCGCCACTGGGCATCCTCATTCTGCAGCCGCACCACCGCATAGGGACCGGCTGTCTGGGGGGCGAAAGCCGGAACGCTCGCTCCCGGGAGCGCCTTGTCCAGCGTCAGGATCACCGCGTTGTGCTGCTGGGGATAAGCGGAAATGGTGGCCGTCGCACGCTGCGTCGAGGGATCCGCCGCCGCGGCTCCGTAGCGTCGCACCGCGATCGACTTGATGAACCGCGGGTCCATCTGCAGATCGCGCGTCACCACATGGGTCGCGTCCGCCAGGTAGCCCGCCTGTTCAAACGGCCGCTCGTCCTTGATGACCTCGGTCAGGTCGTTGGACTGGTAGCGGTAGGGATTCCGCTCCTCTTCCGCCATGGACACCCCCTGCGGTGCCTCGCCCTTGTCGTAGCGCAGGGTGTACTCCACGATCACCATCGCCGGTGCCGCGGACTGGGCCAGCGTGACCTGCTCCTGCGCGTCCCCGGCGGATTCCGCCTTTTTTCCGGAGGTCTGCGCAAAAGCCGTGGAAGCCGCCAGCCCCAGCAGCAGGGCTACGTGGGTGCGATAAGCCATGCGGACATCCTGTTCAAAAAGGAGGGGAAATTGCACGTGAACCGGAGTTGTACCCGCAGCCGCGATTGCGCTCAAATCGGGCCGCGGCGCGAGCGATCGCGGAGATCAGGCGGGTTGCCGTCTCCGGATCCTTCCCGCTGACTGGCGTTAGAAGCCCGCTGCCCGGCGGGCTACGATGCACCCTCGATCCTTTTACGATCCTTTTACATTTCTTCTATCGGGGAACCCATGGCCAAGAACACTCCACGCGGCGTCGGCAAGGCTGCAGGCAAACTCGACAAGCCCACGAGCAAGGCGCCGCGACCCGCCGGCAGCGCCAAGGATAGCGACCTCGCCCGGGACACCAGGGATCCCGGCCGGGATCTCACCACCAACCAGGGCGTGGTGATGGGCGACGACCAGAACTCCCTGAAGGCGGGGGTCCGCGGACCGACCCTCCTGGAGGACTTCCATTTCCGCGAGAAGGTCACCCACTTCGATCATGAACGCATCCCCGAGCGCGTCGTCCACGCCCGCGGTGCCGCCGCCCATGGCTACTTCGAAGCCTACGACGGTGCCGCCGACCTCTGCAAAGCCTCCCTCTTCGCGCAGGCGGGGAAGCAGACGCCGGTCTTCGTCCGTTTCTCCACCGTGGCCGGTTCCCGCGGCAGCGCCGATACGCCGCGCGATGTCCGCGGCTTCGCCGTCAAGTTCTACACCGATCAGGGCGTCTGGGACCTCGTGGGCAACAACATGCCCGTGTTCTTCATCCAGGACGCCATCAAGTTCCCCGACTTTGTCCACTCCGTGAAACCCGAGCCGCACAACGAAATCCCCCAGGCGGCCAGCGCCCACGACACCTTCTGGGACTTCGTCAGCCTCACCCCCGAATCGACCCACATGCTGATGTGGGTGATGTCCGACCGCGCCTTTCCGCGGAGCTTCTCCATGATGGAAGGCTTCGGCATCCACACCTTCCGCATGATCGACCAGGCCGGCAAAAGCCGCTTCGTGAAGTTCCACTTCAAGCCGCTCAAGGGCGTCCATTCCGTCGTCTGGGATGAAGCCCAGAAACTGGCGGGAAAAGACGCCGACTACAACCGCCGCGACCTCTGGGAATCGATCGAGCGCGGCGATTTTCCGGAGTGGGAATTCGCCGTCCAGGTCGTCGAAGAAAAAGATGAGCACACGTTTGATTTCGACCTGCTCGATCCCACCAAGATCATTCCCGAGGAACTCGTCCCCCTGCGCAAGCTCGGCAAGCTCGTGCTCAACCGCAACCCCGACAACTACTTTGCCGAAACCGAACAGGTCGCCTTCCATCCCGGCCACATCGTGCCGGGGATCGACTTCAGCAATGACCCCCTGCTGCAGGGGCGGCTGTTTTCCTACATCGACACCCAGATCAAGCGGGTCGGGCCCAACTTCGCCGAATTGCCCATCAATCGGCCCACCTGCCCGGTGCACAACAACCAGCGCGACGGCGAGGGCCGCCAGACCATCAACAAGGGCCGCGCGAGCTACTTCCCCAACTCGCTGGCCAATGGCTGCCCGGCGCATTCCCCCGACGGCATGGCCGCCTTCCACAGCCTCGCCGAAAAGGTCGAGGGCGCCAAGGTCCGCC
>CALCHA010000490.1 GCA_937901265.1 uncultured Phycisphaerales bacterium | reverse complement strand
GCCGCATCCAGCGTCAGCCCTGCCAGCTTCGAAAACTGTGCCGGCACCTCCACGACCCGCAGGTCCCGGTCCACATCCAGCACCGCATTGGCCTTCAAATCCCGCGCCGCCACCATGATCTGCACCTGCGGCCCATGCTGCCCGCTCGCCGCACTGTCAATAAACGTAAACGCCAGCACCGTCGCCAGCACCCCCATGACCACCGCCCCTACCAGAAACATCCGCGACGCCTTCGTGTCCTGCACACCTTCCTCCGCGCAATCACCCCGCCGCCACCCGCCCGAGCATGCCATCTGACTGCTACATGCTCAACTGCAGCCAATGTAGCAAAATCCACCCCCGACCGCCTCCTCTTCTCTCTTTCCGGTTACCACACTCCCACCTCTGCTGGAGCTTTCCCATGAAAAATGTCCCCGTCCCCGTCCTCGTCCTCTCCATCATCGGCATTCTTTTTGGAGCCATCGGCCTCCTGGGCATCTGCATCGCCCCCGTCATGCTCTTCACCAGCATCATACCCAATCCCACCATGGAACCCCTGCGCGGCGACAACCTTTACCTGGGCGTCACCCTCGGAGCCCTCGTCCTCAACCTCATCGCCACCGTCCTTCTCCTCTCCGGCTCCATCGGCAGCCTCCGCCTCCTGCCCTGGGCCCGCATGGCCATGCTCGCCTACGCCATCATCGCCCCCGTCATCACCTGTCTCGCCAGCGTCTTCAACATCCTCTACACCGTCCCCAAACTCACCGCCGCCATGGAAGGCCCCGCCGCCACCGGCGGAAAGATCGGCGGCTATATTGGCGCCGTCGGCGGACTTTTCTTCTCCCTCGCCTTCAGCGCCTGCATTCTCTACTTCTACACCCGCCCCAAGACCGTCAACGCCTTCAAAGGCATCTTCCCCGAAGACCCCACCAATTTCCCCATCGTGGACGCCCCGCTGCCCCCCACCTTCTGACCCGCTTGTCCATTCCTCCGACCCCTCCGTTATACTGCCTCCATGGCCGACAACTCCGAAATCTTCCAGAAAGTCCGCGACGCCTCCAATATCGTCGACATCATCGGCGAACACGTCGCCCTCAAACGCGCCGGCCGTGAATTCAAAGGCCTCTGCCCCTTCCACGAAGACCACCGCCCCTCCATGGCCGTCGTCCCCCACAAGCAAATCTTCCACTGCTTCGTCTGCGGCACCGGGGGCGATGTCTTCAAATTCGTCAAAGAATTTCACAAAATGTCCGCCGGCGAAGCCCTCCGCTTCCTCGCCCAGAAAGCCGGCATCACCCTTCCGGAGCTTCCCCGCTCTGGTGGGGGGGGACCCAAATCCGAAGGCCCCTCGCAGAAAGAACAGATCGCCGCCACCAACGAATGGGCCTGCAACTTCTTCCAGCAGCAACTCCGCACGCCCGCCGGCAAGGCCGGCCTCGACTACCTGCTCTCGCGCGGCCTCACCCCCGAAACCCTCGAGAAATTCCGCCTCGGCTTCGCCCCCGACTCCTGGACCGCCCTCTGCACCGCCGCCCTGCGCGCCGGTATCCGCGCGGACGCTCTCGAATTGGCCGGCCTCATCAAGAAACGCTCCGATGGATCCCCCTACGACCTTTTCCGCAACCGCGTCATGTTCCCCATCCTCGACGCCACCGGCGGCGGCGGGGTCGGCAAATCCGCCGGCCGCGTCATCGCCTTCGGCGGCCGCGTCCTTGCCGAACGCCGCGACGAAGCCGGCAATGTCACCGAAGCCAAGTACCTCAACACCCCTGAAACCCCCCTCTTCAACAAGTCCGCCTCCATCTACGGCCTCCACCTCGCCCGCCAATCCATCATCCGCACCCGCACCGCCGTCGTCGTCGAAGGCTACATGGACGTGATCGCCTGCCACCAGGTCGGCATCACCAACGTCATCGCCACCCTCGGCACCGCCCTCACCCCCGACCACGCCCGCATCCTCAAAAATTACGCCCAGACCATCGTCCTCATCTTCGACTCCGACGACGCCGGTTTCCGCGCGGCCGACCGCGCCATGGACGTCTTCGTCAAGACCCCCCTCGACATCAAAATCGCCTCCGTCCCCGACGGCAAAGACCCCTGCGACTTCTGCCTCAAAAACGGCGGCGAGCCTTTCCAGGCCCTCATTGACAATGCCGTCGACGCCCTCACCTACCAGTGGCACCGCCTCCAGAAGCAGTTCCACGCCACCGACTCCCTCGCCGCCCGACAGGAATCCATTACCGCCTTCCTCCGCTTCACCGCCGCCTCCCTCCATTCCCCCGCCGCCGCCCAGATGGACCCCATCCGCAAAGGCCTCCTCCTCGCCAAAATCGCCCACCTCGTCAACATGCCCCAAAACGAGCTCCCCGCCCTCTTAGAAAAGCTCGCCCGCCAAAGTGCCGCGGGCGTCCCACCCGCATATCGGCCGCAGCCGATGCAACCCTCCGACAACCCACAGCCCTCCCCACCGGGTGCCGCCGCTCCTTTAATCGACACGCGAAAAGCAAAGAGCGAAAACGCCCCCCTCGCCGAAGCATGGCTCCTCGGTGCCCTCCTCGCCAAGCCGCCCCTCTACTCCGCCCTCCGAGAGGAACTGACGCTCTCGCTGTTCTTCACCCATCACGCCCTCGCCAACGCCCTGCTCGAATACCTCGACAACCATCCCGATCTCGCCGGTGAGGGTGGCGGCGGTGCTTCGCTCGCCGACTTCCTCTCGGTCATCGACGAGCTCCCGATCGCCTCCGACCTCATCCGCCAGGCCATCGACCTCGAAGCCCGCGCCGCCGACTGGCTGGAACCCGCCAACCTCTCCCCCAACAACCTCAAACTCGTCCAGCAATCCATCGCCGACCGCGGCCTCTCCCTCGAGAGCCTTGCCACCGGCGCGCTCCAGGAACTCCGCACCCTCCGCACCCCCAAAGACGCCCTCGACGAAGAAGCCCCCCCCCCCGCCCCCCAGGACCCTCTCGCCGCCGCCCTCCAGCAGATCGCCGCCGCCAAATCCCGCAACACCACCGGCGGCAACCTCCGCATCACCGGCTAACCCCTCCACAACCGCACATGCACCACCGATGAGACCTGCCGATCAGTCCGCTTGAGCATACGCCAAAAGGAGCAAAGCAATCGGCCTTCAAATCTCTATCTTGAATGCGACAGAAATTGTAAAGGGCATCGCTGCTGGACATTGAACGTGCAAACCATCGGCCTGCTGCGTCCATTCCAACTTGGCATCGCTTCCCAAGAGTGTTACGGATTTGATGGGTTGGTCGAGCAACTTCGCATCGGTCCCAAAGGCGGTCACGTTCACCGTGGAGCTCGCGGCGGGGACAGTCATGCAGATGGCGTAGAGGGAGCCATTCTTGCCCACGGTGAAGCGAAAATCACCGGCGTCGAATTTTTTGTCCGCCTGGGATCGACCCAGTTTCCCGGTGGGAAGCGAATTGATCCGGGCAGCGGTGCTCTCGCCGTATTTGACCCACGCCTTGCTACCGTACACCGCCTCGCCGTTGATGTGCATCCATGTGCCGATGTCCTTGAGCATGTTCTGTGTCGATTCATCGAGCGAACCATCCGGGAGCATGGCAATGTTCACGCAGAAGTTGCCGTCGCGGGAGACGCACTCGAGCATGTGGCGGATCAGCGCGCCCGGATCGTTGACGAATCCAGGCGCATAAAACCAGTCGCCGTTGGCTGTTTCGCCAATCCACGGCTGGTCCGTCTTGATGCCGGCAGGCCAGTTGTCTTCAAAGGTGGTGACGACGCCGGGGGCGGGTGGATGAAACTTGACGATGCTGAAGGTGTCGACATTGCCGCGTTTTTCCAGGGTGTGATTGTAG
>CALCHA010000489.1 GCA_937901265.1 uncultured Phycisphaerales bacterium | reverse complement strand
TGGATCATGGGCCCGTCCATCATTTCGAGGGCGGCGGGGGTGATGCCGGCGGCTATGATGGCGGAGACGGCCGCGACAGCCTTGTGGGTGGCATCGCAGATGGCCAGCGCGGTGCGGAAGGCGGCGGGCCTGGGGGTGAGGCGGCACCAGACCTTGGTGATGAGGCCGAGGGTGCCTTCGGAGCCGCAGAGGAGGCCGGCGAAATCGGGACCGATGGAATGGCCGTGGGGACCGCCAAGGGTATGGACGTGGCCGTCGGCGGTGACGAGTTCGAGGCCCAGGAGATGGTTGGCGGTGACGCCGTACTTGAGGGTGTGGAGGCCGCCGGCGTTGGTGGCGACGTTGCCGCCGATGGTGGAAGCCCGCTGGCTGGAGGGATCGGGGGCGTAATGGTAGGGGGAATTTTTGACGGCCTCGGAGAGGGCGGAGTTGGTGACGCCGGCTTCGACGAGGGCGCAGCGGTTGGGGAGGTCGATGGAGAGGATTTTGTTCATGCGGGCGGTGGAGATCTGGACGCTGGGGGTGACGGCGACGATGCCGCCGGTGAGGCCGGTGCCTGAGCCGCGCGGGAGGATGGCGATGTGGTGATCGCGGCAGATGTTGACGGCGGAGATGACCTGCGGGGTGGAGGTGGGGAAGAGGACGGCGAGGGGCTTCGCGCGAGGAATGGTGAAGCCGTCGCATTCGTAGACGATGAGGGCGTCGGGGTCGGTGATGAGGCCGACGTCGGGGAGGGCGGCGCGGAGGGCGGCGAGGAAGGGGGTCATGGCAACTTCAAATATAGAAGACTTGATTGACGAATTCCTCAGCACTGACTTGATCGAGCAGGGAAGCCAGGCGTTTCGTCAGCTCGTAAGGATGGCGACGAACAGCGATAATGATGCCTGCGTGGGACATGCCGGCGAAACGATATTTGTCCGCGAGCTTCAGAAAATCGTCGCGGTTGTGGGTTACGAGGGTTAGCCCGTTCGCGGCTGCATAGGCCAATTGATCCGGGTCCGTCTTCCCGCTCATGCCCGCATCACGTGTGGTGATGGAATCCCAGCCGCGCGATTTCAGCAGCGTGGCCACGAGAACGTCGACGTCCTCATCGAGATAGAGAGTGGCAAAGAGCTGACTCATGAAGGATGCGAGCGAGGGTCAATCAGGTCGTCCGGAATGCGATTGCGATCGATGTGCTGGAGGATTTCCGGCTGATGGTCGGCGAAATAACTGAGAGCATCGAAAACATGGGCAAGCGTGAGGTGCGGCAAGTGCTGAGGAATGTCCTCAGGAGCGATTCCCATGCGCCAATTCTCGACAATCGCGCGGACCGGCGTACGCGTTCCTTTGACGATGGGCTCTCCACCGAGGATGGCCTCGTCGCGCACAATGTAGGGATGTTCAGTGGCCATGGTCATGGCGATGCTCCGAGGGACAGTGCCGGCGCCGATGCCGCCAGTGTAGCAGAACCCGGTTGGCTCACGAATGGCGGTCGCCGTGGGCGTCGGTGTCCTGGGGGGGGGCGATCAGCCAGGGGACGCTGAGGATGGCGACGATGCCGGCGAAGAAGCAGGCACCGATGAGCGATTCGAGAATCATGGGAATCCTTTCTTATTTGTAACCTTGAGGGCCGCCGCCTTTGAAATATTTGTCGTGGAGGGCCTGGTGGAGGTCGACACCGTTGATGTTGGCGAGGGTGCAGAGCCAGGCGAAGACGTCGGCGAATTCTTCTTCTTTGTTCTGCTGGTCGACGTCGTGGAGCGCGGAGGCGAGTTCGCCGACTTCCTCCATGAACCAGCCAAAGGTGGGCCAGGTGCCGCGCTCGGCATCGCGCGTGCCGTAGCGGGTGCGGATGTGTTCCTGGAATTCACGGATGGTCATGGCGGGGCCTCAACAAGCAGAGGGGGGATTGTAGCGGAGGGAACCGGTTCGCTCCATGGGGCCAACATGCGATCGGGCCGGGCCTGCGGCCGCTCGACGAGCCGTCGCCCGGTCAGGGTATCAGCCACTTCTTCGCGGCGGTATCGGGACGCAGGGCCACCGCCTTTTTTGCAGCTGCCGCGGCGCCGGGCTTGTCGCCGCTGTCGCCCTTCGCGTCGGCGAGGCCTTCCCAGCAGACCACCTGTCCGGGCTGCAGCTCGGTGGCGTGCTGGAAATACTCGATCGCTTCCCGCGGCTGCTTCTGGGCCAGCAGGATGTTGCCCATCGTCAAATGGTTGAGGGCGTTGTAGGGGTTGATCCGAATGGCGCGGAACGCCGCGCTGCGCGCTTGCGGAAGATCCTTTTCGCTGACGTAAAGCTCCGAGAGGCGGCGTGGAATACGGTCGTCTTTCTGTTCATGCAGGCACAACTCCTCAAGCTGCGCCGCCGCCTTTTTTGTGTCCTTGTTGAGCAGGTAAATCCCCGCGAGGTTGGTGTAGCTCGCATCATCCAGCGGGCGGAGCTGCTGCAGTTGCAGGAACCATTTTTCGGCGTCGGGGTAATCCTTGCGGCCCATCGCAAGCAGGCCCAGCGTGCGCACCGCCACCGGGCGGGTGGGGTCGTCCTTCACCACGCCCTCGAGCATCGCGCGGCCTTTGTCTTTGTCTTTGCGCGACAGCAGCGTCCCGAGCAGTTCCCGCGCCCGGACGTTCTTGTCGTCGAGGCTGACGGCTTTCTCGAGCTGCTTCTGCGCGCCGGGGAGATCGTTGCCGCTGGCCAGCAGCCAGCCCAGGTTGACCAGGGCGGCGACATCGCCGGGATTCTTTTTAAGGGCCTCCTCGAGGTCGGCGCGCTGGGGCAGGGGATCGCTGGGCAGCCCCCAGGATTCGATCTGCTTTCCCGCCCACGTGTGAAAGTCCTTGTCCACCTCCTCCATGGTTTTGCCATAGACGATGGGCCAGGCCTGCGGTTCGGTCTTGCCCTCGTCGAAGGCCTTCAGGAAGTCGAGCATTTTCGGCAGGCCATAGGTGGCGATGAGGTATTCGTAGATCCACTGCGACTGCATGTAGGCGAGCTGGCGGTCGATGGAGCGTTTGGGCTTGATGAAGCCCCAGTTGAGGTCGGCGATTTTGAAGAGCGTGCCGGCGCGGTAATTGGAAGCCAGCAGCTGGCAATTTTCCCAATCGCGCGGGGCTTGTTCCTGGTTGCAGGCGGCGGCTTCGGTGAGCCAGTGAGGGATGCGGTTGTGGGTCATGGCGAGGGTGACGGTGTGGGTGTACTCGTGACGCAGGACGCGAGCCCAGTCAAACGGGCCTACCAGGTTCTGGCCGCCGCCGCGCGGAACGTCCATGGCGATGACGTTGCCGGTGGTGGCGCCAACGGTGCCGATCCAGGGCAGCCCGGTGGTACGGACGCCGAATTGCGCGTGGTCGGGAAAGAGCTCGATCTGGGTCGGCGCGGGAAGAGAGGTGATCTGAAAGTAGGACCAGATCTCGGGGCGGATTTTCTCCATCCAATCGACGGCCATCTCGGCGAGAACTTCGTCCTTCTTGTCGTAGCGGATGATGAACGCCGGCTGATTGGTGCCGGGGAGGCGCGATTTGCTTTCGATGGTGGCGAACTTGGCAAGCATGTCCAGCAGCGTGATCTGGTTGTACGCGCGCATGTTGTAGGGGTCGATGTTGAAGGCCTTGTCATAAGCGGTGCGGGCCTTGTCCTCCTCGCCGGTTTCCAGATAAAGCTGCGCCAGCGCGGAGGAGGGTTCCGACCACCACGCCGCTTCCTGATCGGCCTGAATGTAGAGCTTTTCAGCGAGCGGGTACTGGCGGGCATCGCGCAGGATTTCCGCGGCCTCGAACAGCGCCACCGGGTGGGGCCCCCCGCCGGGACCCATGGTCAGGGCGTGGAGCTGTTCCTCCATTTTGGCAGGAACGTTCAAAAGGTAGTAGGCCCCCGCCAGCCAGCCGCGGGCCCTGGCGTCGCCGGGATCGCGGCTGACGGCATCGAGCAGGGGCGTGAGGGCCTGCTCTGGCAGGCGTTCCTTGAGCAGCAGCCGCCCCTTGTAGGCCGCCACCGCCGGCGTGTCGGAGCGGTCGGCGATGTCGTCGATGGCGCGTGCGGCGGCCTCAAAGTTGTAGGCGTCCATGGCGTGATCCACCGCGAGAAAACGCGCATGGAGCTCATTGGGGTTGAGATCCAGTACCTCGCCGACAGCGGCGCCGGTGTCCTTGTCGTTGTGGGCGGCGGCGAGAATGTCGGCCTCGAGCAGCTTCGCGGGCCAGTAGGTGGCGTCGCTGGTGGTGATTTGCGAAAGCATGTAGAGGACGCTGCGATGCTTGTCGCGCCCCGTGGCGGTGAGCACGGCGTCTCGCTCCACCGCGCGGGCGATTTCCGTGGCCGCGAGCGGATCCTCCGGCATCGTTCCTTCTGCCAGCGGGGTGAGCTTTTCGTAGATCGCCGCAGCCGCGGGAAACTCGGCCGCATCCTCCAACGCCTGCCCATAGGCCCCAAAGACCGCGACGACTTCCGGGTCGAGCGTTTTTTTCTCCAGCGTCGGATGGGCGTCCACAAACGCCTTCAGCAGCGCCCGGGCATCGCCGCGCTTCCCCTCGCCGATCAGTGCGTCGGCGCGGAGACGGATCATGCGGGGGGTGGAGCGCTGTTCGGCCGTCAGCGGGGCGAGCTTGCTGTCGAAACGCGCCAGGTCAGAGCGGTGCCCCTGGCGGAGGATGCTTTCCAGATAGCCTTCGAGGTATTCCTGGTTCTTCGGTTCGCCGCGCAGCAGTTGGCCGTACCCTTCCTCGGCCTGCTCGTACAGGCCGAAGAAAAGCTGCTTGCGGGCACGCACTGGCGGGGTGAAATAGGGCTGGTTGGCGAGGGTGGTGGCGAGGGAGGCGGGCTGCGGCTTGGCGAGCTTTTGCATGCCGCGGACGAGGGAGAGGTCACTGATCGCGTTGCGGATATCGTCCTGGTCTTTTTTCTCAGGCGCGGCGTCGGGCTTCGGGTCGCCGGTTTTTTCGCCGCCGGGAAGCGGGGCGTCGGTGGGATCGGGGGCGACCGCGGGCGCGGGATCGTCTGCGGCCAGCGCCCGCGGGGTCAGAAAGCAAAGGCCGGTGGCGAGCAACGTCACGCTCAGGGCGGCGCTCACGGCGGCGCCAAGGAGGGTGGCCGGCGGGCGGCGGTGGTTCATCGGAGATCTCCCCTACAACATCCCGCGAACGCGGGCACACGCTCATTGGGCCGCCCGTTGCGGCGCTGCGCGCGGCTGCTTTTTCAGCCACGCCCGTCTCAGGCGATGCGGCGGTGATACACCCACCATTCGAGCAGCAGGAAGGCCAGCGCCGCGGCCGCCACCCACGGCCAGACTTCGCGGTTCACCGCCGCGATGCTGCCCGCCTCCTCCACGTTGCCGCCCGTGCGCGACTGTAACGACCGCGGGCGGATGTCCGATTCCGTGGCCGAGAGCACGTTCACGGCGAACACCGCCTGCTGGTTGTTGGGCCCGGTCACATCATAGAACCCCACATGGTCCGTGCCGGAAAATTCGACCGCGTTGTTTTGACTCTCCACGGCAACGGTGGTTCCGTCGGGTTCGGTGATGCGCACCTTCGCACGAGGCACGTCGCCGCCGATGTCCCAGAGCCGCGCGGGCGTCCCGGCGGCGAGGATTTCCGGAATGCCGATGTAATGGCGCATGCGCGTGTCGTTGAGCACGTTCTGCAGAAAGATCAAAAACGTCGGCAGCTTGTACCAGTTGCTCTCCAGCAGCGGACTGAACGCCACGATGTAGCGCCGCGAGCCGGCGACATCCTTGTACTCGACGAGGGGCGATTCCGGGGCGCTCACAAGCTCGGTCGCCTGCGGGTCGCGTTCCAGCACCAGGGCACGCGACAACTGCAGCTCCCCCAGCTCCACCGCCTGCATCAGCGGGCTTTCCAGGTTGGTCCGCAGGACCACCGGGTTGTCCATTTCGGAGATCACCTTGAACCCGCCGGCATCGCCCGCGCCGGCCAGTGTCGGGCGCAGGAGCAGCGTGTCGGCTTTGGGCATTTTGTCGGCGTCGGGCACGAAACCGTCGAAGATCACCAGGTCGGCGGGGATGTCCGGGGAGTAGGCTCCGGGGGCGAGAATCTGGCCCTCGGCCTTGTGGACGTTCACCAGCGTCTTGATGAAGCGTTCGAGCATTTCGTTGCCGGCGGTGACCAGCACGACGCGCGGCAAGCGGGGCGGCTCCAGCAGGCCGTAGGCGGTGTTGTCGAGCGGAAAGTCATCGTCGGCGTCATCCACCCGCACGAACAGCTTGCCCGGGCCCGATACCACTTTCTCGAACACGGCCGCCCCTTGGCCGTTGGGCGGGAGGGTGACGAACTGGCCCTGTCCCGGGAGGAACGCGTCTTTGTCATTGAGGGCCAGCATGACGCCCACGCGGCGTTCGACACTCCAGGCATTTTTCAGCCCGACGAAGACCTGGTAGGCGCCCGCTTCTTTGGCGACGGGGAGGATGGAAAGCGCGGTGACGCCGACGCTGTGGTCCGAGGTGCCGATCTTGATGAACTCGAGGAGTTTGTTGTCCTGGCCCATCACGTCGGGGACGCGGATGCCCGAGCCGTCGGAGAAGAGATAAATTTTGCCGGCAGCCAGGGCCTCGGTTTTTGACGCCGCGCTGCCCCCCTCGCCGATGGCCCGCAGGCTGGTGCTCGCCAGGAGCAGGGATTCAGAGAGATCACTGCTGGTGTCGGCGGGACGAATGGTGTCAATGAGCCCCTGGAGCTCCGCCTTGCTGGCGGAGAAGCCCGAACGTACCTGCGAGAGCCCGCCGCCATCGGCGATGAGCATAAGGCGGTCGCCGGGGCGCATGGCGGCGACCAGTTTGCGGGCCTCGGCCTTGGCGCGGTCCAGGCGGGTTTCGCCGCCCGTGCCGCCGTCGCGGGTCTGCATGCTGGCGGTGGCGTCGATCACGATCACGCCGGCGTGGCTCTGGGTGGCGTGGGCCTGGATGACCGGGCGCATCAGCGTCAGCACCAGCGCCGCGAGGATCAGGAGTTGCAGCAGCAGCAGCAGGTTGCGGCGGAGTTTCTGAAAAGGCGTGCTGGCCTG
>CALCHA010000488.1 GCA_937901265.1 uncultured Phycisphaerales bacterium | reverse complement strand
CGGGCGGTGTGGAGGACTTGCCGGGCGGTGAGGGCGAATTCGGCTTGCAGAAGAGCGGCGTCGGGGTGGCGGAGGGTGGCGCTGAGGAAGGGGGACAGGAGCGCCTCGGTGGCGGCGATGACGGCGTGGAGGTCTTTTTCCGAAGGGCGGTTGACGCAGTTGGTGCAGTCGAATTTTTCACGGAAGAGGAACCAGTCGAGCGAGCCGTTGAAGCGTTGCCAGGAGAAGCGTTCGTAGGTGAGGCCCAGGTCATAGGCGAGGGCGGCGAAGGATTTTTCGGGGTCGTGGAAGAGGTGGAGGGAGGCGGAAGCGAGGAAGGGGTGGAGGGCTTTGTCGAGGGATTTTGCGGGCCGCGGGGCAAGGCCGGTGGACCAGTCGGGCGCCTTTTCAGGAGCGGGATTGGGAACGGAGGCGAGGTTCCAGGAGGCGGCGGCGGCGTAGGCGAAGGGCAGCAGCGAGACGGCGAGAAACTGCTGGTGGCCGTGGTCGCCCCAGTCGGTGACGAGGAGCCCGGCGGCACCCTGCTTGAGTCCGGCGGCGGCGGCGTTGTGGATATTGCCCAGCGCGTTGCGGCTGCGTCCGGCGAAGGAGAGCCAGGAAGCCGTGCCCGGAGCAACGTAGAACCTGCGACCGCCCTTCCCGAGGCGCTGGGCGATCGTCGTGCAATGCTCGTCGAAAGCGTGATGCGATTCGTAGCCCCATTCGAGAAGGGTGGCATCCTGCGGCAAATCAGGAATCATTTCCGGGTGATGCAGGATGATGTCGCCCCACATCTGGATGCGCTTGCCGTGGCTGCTGGCCAGGGTGTTGCAGAAGTCGATCCACTGAACGTAAAGGCGCGTCGCGCCCTTCTCGCCCAGCGCCGCGGCGGCGGCCTTCGACCGCCCCTTGGCAAGGTCCCATGATTCGTCGCAACAGATATTGAGCTGACTGCTGCTGAAGTTTGGCACGAATTCGTCATACATCTCCTTCAGCAGGGCCTTCGCGCCGGGGTCGGTGACGCACAGCGTCCACGGGTCGTCTGACCAGGTCGTGACCCCCTGCGCCTTGAGCTCCGCGGGCTCGACTTCCGCGAGATGGCGAAACGTCGGCCGGCGAAGGATCTTGTCAAAATGCCCCAGCGAGGTCAGCGACGGAACGAAATCCATGTGCCGGGCGCGACACGCACTGTCGAGCAGCAGCAGTTCCTCAGCCGTGAAGGGCGTGGTGTCGTCGTACATCTCGGGGTGCTTGCGGAACTGGAAGTTGTTCTCGACGTAGAGCTGAAACTCGTTGATTTTGAGATGCGCGAGATCGTCGATGAGCTGCAGGAGCGTATCGACCGTGGGCACCTTGCCGCGGGCGGTGTCGTGGTAGACGCCGCGGCGGGCGAAGTCGGGAGCATCGTCGATGGTGAGGAGGGGCAGAGACAGCGCCGATTTTCGCGAGCGCTGCTGGGCTGGCCGGGCGTACGCGGACTCACGGATGATTTGCTGCAGGGTTTGGAAAGCGTAAAACGTGCCTGCGGGAGTCTTCGCCTGCAGCGTGATGCCCTTCCTCGCGATGGTCAGGCGGTAGCCCTGCTCGTGCGACAACGTCAGGTCCGGCAGCACGCGAATTTCGCACAGGGGATTCACGCAAGCAGCGGTGACGGCGATCTGGAAGCGCGTCTCGGTAAGTGCTTCGGCCTCCAGCACAAAACGCTCGGCTGCGAAAAGGTCGCGCGTCGCCGGGGAGGAATCGAGGAGGATGAACATTTCCGGCGGAAGCGCCAGGCGGCCTTGGCTATAGGTGATTGAGCGGGGGGCGGGGAGCAGCTGCAGCGGTGGCATGGGGACCTCCTTGTCGCGTGGCGGCATTGTAACGCGGCCCCGGGACAGAGGACCATTCGACGGCGGGCGGTTTTGGGTATGATGGTCGCCATGATCAAAAGACGTACGCAGGGCCGCTGGAGAAGCGGGTGGGTGGGCTGGATTGCAGGACTATTTTTGCTTGCTCACACCGTGGTGGGTCAGGTGCAGGTGCCCCTTGCCGGCGCTGGCGGCGCGGTGGCCCAGCCGCTGCTTCCGCCGCAGGCGAAGGCGGCGTTGCTGAAGATCGATGGAACCATCGACCGCGTGACGCTCAAGAGCCTCGAACGGCGCGTGGACGAGGCCCGCAAGGCCGGCTGCACGCTGGTCATTTACGACCTTCAGGTGACCGGCGGGTACATGCCAAGCGCGCTGGACATCAGCGCCTTCACCAAGCACGTCACGGGCGAACAGATGTCTGTGGCGGCGTGGGTGCATGGCAATGCCAGCGGCGCGGCCTCCGTGGTGGCGCTGGCCTGCCCGCTGATCGTGATGGCCGACGGGGCGGGAATCGGGAGCATCGCCGCGGAAGACCTTGCGCCGGCGGGGGTGGCACCCTCGCCGCTGGTCACGGATCTCGAGGATTCCGCCAAACGTGCCGGCATCGACCGCGCGGTGGTGCGGGCGATGGCGATACCGGCCGTGGAACTCATCGCCGTGACCAACCGCACCACCGGCGAAACCCGTTACGTCGATCGGGCCAACGAAAAGATTCTGCTCGACGAGCGTATCGCCGCCCCCGGCGGCGAAGTCACTCGTCCCTGGGCGGAAAGCGCGGTCGTCGATGGGCCCAATTCCACGCTCACCGTCCTGAGCGATGATGCCCTGAAAATGCACCTCTCCCGCGCCACGGTGAATTCGGAAGCGGACCTGCGGGCGACGCTGAATGTCCGTGGCGATCTGGTAAAAATGGATCTGGACATCTTTGAACGCATCGCCCGATGGCTGGCCCAGCCCTGGGTGCGTTTCCTGCTGCTGGTGGGCACGCTCACCTTTGCCTGGGTGGAACTGTCGCATCCGGGCGTATCAGTGCCGGGGGTGCTTGCCATCATTTGCCTGGCATTGCTTTTGGGCGGGCCCTTCCTGACGGGTCTGGCGCAGAGCTGGGAAATCATCCTGGTGCTCGTGGGCATTGGCATCGTGCTGTTGGATCTGTTCGTCGTGGGATCGGTGGGCATGCTCGCCGTGCCCGGCTTCGTCCTCATCACGGTCGGGCTTGTGGCGAGTTTCATTCCGCGCAGCGTGGGCGGGGGATTGGATTATGGCGAGGGGCTGGTGTCCCTGCGCAACGGCCTGGCCATTGTGATCATGGCGATGGCGGTCTCGGTGGTCGCCTTTGGCCTGATGGCGCGCTACCTGCGGCTGACGCCCGGGTTTCGGCGGCTGCAGCTGCTCCCCGCCGCACGAGCCGCCGGCAACAGCGACGTCCGCGATGCCGCCGACCGCCCCGCGGGTGAAGCCGTCTTCGTCGGGGCACTGGGCCTCGCCCACAGCCAGCTGCGGCCCGCGGGCAAGGCGCGCTTTGACCAGCATCTGGTCGATGTCGTGAGCTTCGGCCCCTTCATCTCCGCCGGAACGGAGATCGAAGTGGTGTCGGTGAGCGGTTCCCGCGTGACAGTGCGTCCGCGGCGGCCAGTGATGCTTGAACCGCAGCAGCCCCCGGCGACCGACGGAGGATTCGCGTGATCGTCGGAGCGGTCTTTCTGCTGGTGGCGGCGCTGGGCTTCGTGGCGGCGGAGCTCTTTGTGCCGACGCACGGACTGCTGGCGCTGATCGCCGGCGTCTGTGCCCTGGCGGCGGTCGTCGTGGCATCCTACGCAAGCCTCACCCTCGGGTTGTTCTTCGGCCTGGCGGTGGTGGTGGCAGGGCCGATCATCTTTTTCTGGGCGGCGCGGATTTATCCGCAGACGCCGGTCGGTCGGCGGGTATTGCTGGCTCCGCCGCTGCCGTCAACGACCGACGCCGGCGACGAACCACCGGTCCTCGCCGGCGATCGCGGCATCGCCATGACCACGCTGCGGCAGGCGGGAAACGTCGAGATCGGCGAGCGCCGCATCAACTGTGTCAGCGAGGCCGAGGTCATCGCCGCGGGCACCCCCGTCGAGGTCATCCGCGTGCAGGGAAGCCGCGTGGTGGTGAAAGCGCTGGAGGCTCGCGCATCCTACTCGACCGGAATTTGGACCCCCGCCGCGACTTTTCAAAGGTGGCAGCAACAGCATGTTTGGATCGCATCTATCCACCGCGGGCGGCGCTCACAACGCGCTGACGGCCGCGGAATCACTCTCGCACGAAACGGTTCAAATCTTCACAGCCAACCAGCGGCAATGGGCCAGCAAACCGCTGGATCCCGCGGCCGTCGAAGCCTTTCGCGCCCACGCCGGACGACTGGGCTTTACCCGTATCGTCGCGCACGCCTCCTACCTCATCAACCTCGCCGCCATCGATGGTGCCATGTGGGAGAAGAGCCTTCGCGCCTTCGCCCAGGAACTCGAGCGCTGCGACGCCCTGGGCGTCACGGACGTCGTTATTCATCCCGGCGCTCATTGCGGCAGCGGCGAGGCCTGCGGTCTCGCGAAGGTCGCTGAGGCGCTCAACGTCCTCTTTGATGCCCAGAAACAGGGCCGCGTCCGCGTCTGCCTGGAAACCACCGCCGGCCAAGGCAGCTGCCTGGGCTGCCGCTTTGAGCAACTTGCCGAGATGATCGACCGCACCGAGCACAAGGAGCGCCTCGGCGTGTGCGTCGACACCTGCCACATCCTCGCCGCCGGCTACGACATCACCACCACGCAAGGCACAGAGCAAACGCTGCGAGAACTCGATGCGACCATCGGCATCGACCGCGTGCGGGTGTGGCATCTCAACGATTCAAAAAAGCCCCTGGGCAGCCGCGTCGATCGTCACGAGCACATCGGCCGCGGCTGTGTGGGCGTGCCGGCGTTTGCCACGATCTGCCGCGACCCGCGCTTTGCCGCCGTTCCCAAAATCCTCGAAACCTCAAAGGATCCCGCCCCCGATGGCCGCGACTGGGATATCGTCAACATGGAACTGCTGCGCGGTCTTGCAGCGGGTCAAGATCTCCAGCCCGCAGTCTTCAAGGCTCCCCGGAAAAAGCTCGCCGCCAAGCCAAAGCCATCCAAGGCGAAGCCCAAAAGGCACCCGGTAAAGAAGGTGGGGAAATGACGACCGCGCTCTGCGTGCCGGTATTTGTAAAAGCCAAGCTCGACATCGAGGAGGCCATCGCCGAGGCCGAGGAAGCCCTCGAAGGAACCGCCGGCATGATCGAGCTGCGTTGCGACGCGGCGACCGCCAAAGGCATGTCCGCGGCCCTGGATGCGGCCCATCTGCCGGTGATCGTCACCATCCGCCCGACGTGGGAGGGGGGCTTCTCCGACAAAAGCGACGCCGAGCGCCTCGCGCTTTTCCAGGAGGCCATCGAAGCCGGTGCTGATTACGTCGATATCGAGCTGGCCGCCTGGGAGAAATCGCGCGACGTCCGCGAGACGCTCACCGATGCCGCCGAAAAAAACGGCACGCGACTGATCCTCTCGAACCACTGCTTTGGCGGGCGCCCGGCGGATCTGGCGGAGCGCGTCGCCCGCCTGCGCGCCGTCAAGGAAGCCGCCCTGCTGAAAATCGCCTGGAAAGCCGAGTCCCTGCTCGACGCCATCGACGCCCTGCGGCTGCCCCAGCAAGGGCCCCCGAACGATCGCCGCCCGATGGTCGCACTGGCCATGGGCGAGGAGGGGCTGCTCTCGCGCATCCTCGCCAGAAAGTTCGCCGCCCCCTTCACCTTCGCCGTCGCGCAGCGGGGCAAAGAGTCTGCCCCCGGCCAGCCCACCGTCGATGAGCTGCGCACCCGCTACCGCTGGGATGCCCAGCGCCCCGACACCCCCCTCTACGGCGTCGCCGGATGGCCCGTCGGCCATTCGCTCAGCCCCGACATCCACAACGCCGGGTTCACCGCCATCAACGCCCCGGGCGTCTACGTCCCGCTGCCCATCCGCCCCGACCGCTTCGCCGAAACAGTCGAGGCCCTCCGCACCTGCCCCGGCATGCACCTCCGCGGGCTGAGCGTCACCATCCCGCACAAGGAAGCCGCCCTGCTCTACGCCCTGGAGCACGCCGCCGCCATCGACGATCTCTCGCGCCACATCGGCGTGGTCAACACCCTCGCCTGGGACAACACCGGCAGGCTCTCCGCCTTCAATTCCGATTATGCCGGTGCCCTCGATGCCCTGGTGGCTGCATGGGATGGGCGACGCGAAACCCTGACCGGCAAGCGCGTGGCGGTCCTCGGAGCCGGCGGCGCGGCGCGGGCCATCATCGCCGGACTCGTCCACCATGGTGCCACCGTCGTCATCTACAACCGCACCCCGGAAAAAGCCCGGGACCTTGCCGCCGCATTCGCCGGCGGCACCGGAAAAGTCGTCGCCGCCCCGTGGGACAAACTCCCGCAATCCTGCTGCGACGCCTTCATCAACTGCACGCCGGTCGGCATGCACCCGCACACCGCGGCCACGCCGCTGGAGCCCATCACCGAAGGCCCCTGCGCCTGGTCGGCCGACACGGTCGTTTTCGACACCGTTTACAACCCGCAGATGACGCGCCTGCTCAAGCTCGCCAAGGCCGCCGGCGCCACCATCGTGCCGGGCACCGAGATGTTCGTCCGTCAGGCCGCCATCCAGTTCGCCGAATTC
>CALCHA010000487.1 GCA_937901265.1 uncultured Phycisphaerales bacterium | reverse complement strand
AGCGCCTCGTATTCCGCATCGCCGCTGTTGATCGTCCGCGGGTTGTTGTCGTCTGCCGGAAACATCTCGCAGATCTCCGCCGCATCCTTCTGCAACTGCTCAAGATTCCACCCGCGAAGCGTCTCCAGCCGCCCGCTTGCATAGGTTCCGGACAAGGCGACCGTCACGCCGACGCCGGCCGGCAGCAGCAGTATCAGCAATACCACCGGCACCCAGCGCCACCCGCGCGGCAGCTGCTCGCGGGTCACGACAAAAACCCCCGCACCCAGCAGAAGCAGCAACATCGCCAAGCCCTCCATGCGGAAAAAGTCCCGCACGTACTCGCTCGAACGATCCAGCGGCGCCAGCGCCAGTCCCGCCTGATGCTCCCGATAGAGCGTCCAGACCATTTGCCCGACGCCGACGGCCACCAGAAACAGCAACCCCATAAAAGCCGCCACGGAAACCGCCCGATCCAGGCCCGCCTCCATCCGCCGCCCCGTTTTCACGGCCGCCGCCATCTCCCCCTGGGGCGGCACCTCGCCTCCCGTGTTATCCGCCGGCGGCGCCGCGTACATCCCGCGCAACAACTGCTGGGGGTCGTCGAGGTCCATTCCCCGAGTGTACCAAACCGGCACCCCACGTAACACAACCCTTTTGCCGCGCCGGCCTCAAGCGCTCTGGCTCCCCCGCCCCTGGCCTTCATGCAATGTAGGTCTTTTTCTTCTTCCCCGACAAATAGCTCTCCATCACGCAGCTCGCCAGATCGCCCGACGCACAGTAAAACGCGACGCCCTTCGCCAGCCGCGTCATCTGGTCGACGAACTCCACCCACTCCATGCCAAAGTAATCTTCAATGAGCGCGAAGCTGGCGATGCGTATCCCCGCGCGCATGCACAGGAGCGCCTCGCGCAGCGTCGCCATCGCGGTCGCCTGGCTGGGCGGATACTGCAGATAGAGGGTTTCACCATCCACATGGGCGGTGGGCTGGCCGTCGGTGATGACGAACATCAGCTTCTGTTCCGCCTGCCGCGCGCCGAGAATTTTCCGCCCCATCTGCAGGCCCAGCTGCAGGTTGGTGAAGTGCTGGTGCGTCCGCCCCGCCTCCGCCAGGGGGCACTTCACGTTGATCATGTATTCGTGCGTCGAGACCTGTTTGGGCATGACCAGCGGGAGTTGCTCCTCCCGGATGCGCGTGGCCGTGGAATAAAAGCCGACGATGTCGACCGTGTCCTGCGGAAAGCGCTGCCGCACCAGCGCCGTGAGCGCCATCGCGACCTTCTTGGCCGAGAGAAACCGTCCATAGCGCATCATCGAGCCCGACTGGTCAATCAGGATGCACAGCGCCACGTTGGTCGAGCCCTCCATCTGGTGCAGCTCCAGATCCTGCTCGGAAAGGTGGATCGGCAGGCTGACCTTGCCATCGGTGCGCGTCTGCCGCGCCACGGCATTGCGCAGGGTGGTGTTGAGATCCAGCTCCGAGATCGGATCGCCAAACTGATACCGCTTGGTCCCCTCCAGCCGTTCCGCGGCCGCGCCGGAATGGGTCGTCGGATGGCCCTCGCGCGTGCCGCGGGGCATGAGCGCAAAAATCTCCATCAGCGCCCGCCGCTGCATGGCATTGATGGCCCGCGGCGTGAGGCGATATTTCCCCGCGACCTTGTCGAGCATCCCATCCTTCATCAGCTTTTCGAGAATCTCCGCGTCGGCAGGGTCCATCTTCTCCATCGCGTCGAGCGCTTTTTCGCCATACGCCAGGATGAAATCCATGATCTGGTCATAGGCGAAGAGGGAATCGGGCGTGGGAAACTCTTCGCCATCGAATTCGCCATAGGCATAATGCATGTCGGGCTCCGCCGGGGTGTGAAGGATTGAGCAGCCGGATTATAGCCGTCACGGGAAGCCCCTCTGCAAAAACGCGCAAGGCCGCGCCCCGTGGGAGCGCGGCCTTCGCAATTAAGGAAGGAAGGTTCGGATTGATCGCAGCGCCTGATTACGCCTTCTTCGGCTCCACCACGGCGGCATGTCCATTGCCCGCAGTGATGTGAATCTTCCGCGGCTTCACTTCTTCGCGTTTGTCGAGCGTCACGGTCAGCAGGCCATCACGCAGCGCGGCCTTGACGGAGTTCTCATTCACCGCGGTGGGCAGGGTGAAGGAACGCTCAAAGCGCGTCCAGCGACGCTCCAGATGGAGCGGTTGCCGCTCATTTTCCGGGGGCTGTTTCCCATTCGCCGGCGCCTCGCTTTTCCGTTCGCCGCGGATGGTCAGCACACCATCTTCGAGCGTGATGTCCACTTGATTCGGGCTGAACCCCGGCAGTTCCGCATCGACGTAAAAATGATCGCTGTCCTCATGCACATCCACGGCATAAGGAGCGAGCGTTGCCGGCACTTCACCGTTGCCCCAGAAACGATTCATGAGGCGGTTGAATTCGCGGTCAACGACTTCCAGGGGATGTCCTTCCAAACGACGAGCCAACATGATCGATCTCCTTGTGTAAAAGCCTGTGTAAAAATCCCTCTAAAGGTTCGTGTAAATGTTGTTCTGAAGAGGGCTCTTCTACAGGGGTAATTTACAAATTCCGTGCCAGATGAACACATCGCTTGGTGCAGGAAAAATCGCTGTTTTATGTGCTTTCGTGGCTGCCTTAGTGGCACCTGCCTGCCATTTTGATCACTTCGGAAAATGCCATAATCCCCTGTTCACCATGCGGCAAATACGAATCCGCATGGCGATGATTCCGCCCCCCTCCCTGCCTATGATGGATCAGGGATAAAGGCCCTTCGCATCGGCCTCCGCAGGAACGGGCCTGCTCTGCATAAGGAACAAACGCCACATGGGAATCTTCACCAACGTTCTCAAGACGGCCCTTCTCCTTGGGGCACTGATGGGCCTCTGCCTCGGCCTTGGCTATGCCTTCGGCGGCGAACGGGGTCTGATCATCGGCTTCCTCCTCGGTGGCGGCATGTCGGCGGTCAGCTACTTCTTTTCCGACAAAATTGCCCTCGCCTCCGTCGGCGCACAGGCCGTCACGCGTGAGCAGGCCCCCGAGCTCTACAGCATGGTCGAAACCCTCGCCCAGCGCGCCGGCATCCCCACGCCGCGGCTCTACGTCGCCCCGGCGCAGGCCCCCAACGCCTTCGCCACCGGCCGCAATCCCAAAAATGGCGTCGTCTGTGTCACCGCCGGTCTCATGAGCATGATGGACAGCCAGGAACTTCAGGGCGTGCTCGCCCATGAGCTCTCCCACATCAAGCACCGCGACATCCTGATCGCCACCATCGCCGCCGTCATCGCCGGCGCCATCTCGATGATGGCCCACATGGCCATGTGGTTTGGCGGCGGCTACGGCCGGCGCGACCGCAGCTCCTCGCCGCTGGATCTCGTCGCCCTCATCGCCATGATGCTCTTCGCCCCGCTCGCCGCCGGACTCATCCAGATGGCCATCAGCCGCTCCCGCGAATATGCCGCCGACGCCCGCGGGGCGCAACTCGCCGGTGGGCCCGAGGGGCTCATCTCGGCGCTCAAAAAACTGGAAACCGCCAACCGCCAGATCCCCATGAATGTCACCCCCTCTCAGAGCCACATGTTCATCGTCAAGCCGCTGCCGGCCCGTGCGGTGGGTGAAGGGGTCAGCAGCCTCTTCCGCACCCACCCGCCGACCGAGCAGCGGATCGCCAAGCTCATTCAGTTGATGGGCCGCCCCAATCCCTACGCAGGATAACCGCCTGGTTCCCGGCCGCCTCCGAAGGGCTGCACGGTCGCCCGTCCGGGGTTACACTCCTCGTATGGCAGATGTGCGGCGCATGGCAGATGACCAGCGGGAGGCAGTGCTCGGGCTCCTCGCGGCGGGCGGTTCCACCCCGCGCACGCTCGAGTCCTGGCAGCAGGATCGCATGACCGCATTGCTCCTCGCCGAGGGTCCTGCACAGACCCCCGCGATCGCAGCCATCATGCCTATCGCCCGTCGCACTCTTCATGCTTCGCCGACCGGCCCGGCCCTCGCCGCAGGCTGGCTCTCAGCCAACCAGTTCGCGACCCGCATGTCGCTCCGCCGTGCCACGCGCGACTCCGCCGGCAGCTGGGCAGAGCTGCTCTCCGACATCGACGCCTTGTTCGTGGTCCGCCGCGATGAGCGCTCTCTGGCCGCGCGCTGGTACGCCTATACGGGCTTCCACGACGTGCTGTCGATCCGCTGCCTCTATCTCGACATGGCGGCGCAGGGCCTCGACGTCGCTCCTGACGTGGGCCGCTACCATGTGCACACCGTCTCCCCCGCCGAGCTCTCCGGCCGCTGGACCGGGCAGATGCTCGCCGTGCATCAGGAGACCTTCCGCGCCACCGGCGGTTCGCTGACCCGCTCCGAGGCCTTCTGGCGGCCCGCCCTCGAACATCACTTTTACGGCGACCATTACCAGTTCCAAGTGCTGGGCCTGTGGACCGGACCGCTCACGGAATCGGGTGCCTCGCTCATGGGCTATGCCATCGTCGGCTGGTCGGGCTGGCATTCCAAACGCCCGCGCATGGACATCCTCGAACTCGCCACCCGCCAATGGGATACAGCCGCCGCGTCCGCGCTCATCCACGCCGCATGCCGCCTGGCCTCGTCCAAGAATGTGCACCAGGTGCGCGCGGTCATCTCGGCGCAGGATCCCTATCGCGGCTACCTGGCGCGCTTTGGCTTCGTCGATCGCTGGGGCTACCTGCTGCTGGCCAAGTGGCTCCATCCGCAGCGTTATCTGGATGCCCTCGCCGCCACGCTTCCGCCCGCCCTTGCGTGCGCGCTGGAATTTACCGCTCCAACGTTTCCCCCGGTCGCCCTGCGCGGGCCGACGGTGCCAGGTTCTGCCCCCCAGAGCGTCGCCACCGATGCCGCCACGCTGACGCGGCTGCTGCTCAACCGCCTCGACGTGCCTCAGGCCGCGCAGCAGGGACTGCTCGCCGCCAACCATCAGCGGGCCCTCCCGGATGCGCTGCTGCGGCACCTGTCGCTGGCCTTCCCCTGGACGCCGTGGGCGTTTCACATGCTCGATTACATCTGAACCCTCCCGGCCTGCGGTCGCGCTGCGGCACACACTTTGTTTGGGCACTCCCATGCAGCCCTTCGTGGGCCCCGTCTCGGCCGGATTGTCGCTTGAACAGCTCCAGGAGAACTCACTATGTCGCAGGACAACCAGGAATTGCGTCGCCCCGAGGTGGCTCGCCCGGAGTATCACGGTGGTGGCCAACCTGCCCGGCATAATGTGGGCCAGCAGGAACGTATCGCTGGCGGGCTCATCGGCGGGGCGATGGTCCTTCTCGGCCTGCGGCACGGCGGTCTGCTGACGCGCCTGGCGCTCCTGGGTACGGGGGGGGCTCTGCTCTACCGCTCAACCACTGGCTATTGCTCGGTTTACGGAGTCCTCGGCCTCAATACCGCCAATGACGCCCCGGCTACCCCGGAGCAGTATTTCGAACGCGGCATCCATGTCGAAAAATCCTACGTCATCAAGAAACCCGCTGCCGAGCTGTATGCGTTCTGGCGCAAGTTCGAAAATCTGCCCAAGTTTATGACCCACCTGCAGCAGGTCGAGCGCCTCTCCGAAACGCGCTCGCAATGGACCGCCAAAGCGCCTTTTGGTCAGAGCGTTTCCTGGGAAGCGGAGATCATCCACGACCAGCCCAACGAGCTGATATCCTGGAAGAGCGTCGAAAATTCCACGGTGGCCAATACCGGCACCGTCCGTTTTGAGCCTCTGGGCGAGGGGGAAACGGTGGTCAAGGTCGTGCTCGATTACATCCCGCCCGGCGGGGCTGCGGGCAAGCTGCTGGCGCAGATGTTCGGCGAGGAACCGGGGCAGTCGGTGCATGAAGACCTGCGGCGATTCAAGCAGATGATGGAGACCGGCGAAGCGTCGGACGCTGCGAAATCGGATAAAAAAGGCTGACCGACCAACCCGAATTCGATAGGATTGACCTGCGAAACTGTTCGCGATAGTATTCCCATGGGAATAGTCGGGGACGGTCCTTGAGCCCACCGAAAAACGAAACGCCGGACAAGCGTTCCAAGCTTGTTTCGGCGTTTGCGCTTTTTGACATGGAAGCGACAGCGTTTGAAAGGTCAGTGGATGGAGAATGAGTCGGCGTCGAAGAGGGCCAAGGCAGAGGTGGGGGATGTCGAACGGGCCACCACCACCGAGGGCCTTCCGGTCGCTCCCTCGCTGGGCGTCTCCCTCGAGGCCGTCCACATTGGGGCCCGGGCCGCCATCATCAATGGCCGCGCCCTGATGATCATTTTTATGGCGGTGGTCCTGGGGGTCGCCGCGGGGTTCATCGCGGAAATCCTCCGGAAGCTCATCGACGGCGTCACCAATCTTGCCTTCTTCCACCGCTTGTCCGTCGCCGACGTCATGCCCGCGGAGGCGCCCCATATCGGCTGGTGGATCGTCCCGATCCCGATCGTCGGCGGCATCATCGTGGGGCTGATGGCCCGCTACGGGTCTCGCGCCATCCGCGGCCACGGCATTCCCGAAGCGATGGAGCAGGTCCTCACCAACGAATCGCGCATTCCCCCCCGCATCACCTGGCTCAAACCGCTCTCCGCCGCCGTCGCGATCGGCACGGGTGGACCGTTTGGTGCGGAAGGGCCGATCATCGCCACGGGCGGAGCCCTGGGATCCTTCCTGGGGCAGATTTTCTCCACGACCTCCGACGAACGAAAAACCCTTCTCGCCGCCGGCGCTGCCGCCGGTATGGCCGCGACGTTCGGCAGCCCGGTCTCGGCGGTGCTTCTGGCGGTGGAGCTTTTGCTGTTTGAATTCCGCCCGCGGTCGTTGATTCCGACGGCGCTGGCCGCCTGTGCGGCAACGGGCGTGCGTCTGGGGCTGCGTGGCTCGGAGCCGGTGTTCGCGATGAGCACCGACATCCTCGCGCCCGGGGCGTTGGCCCTGGCCATGTATGTGCTCATCGGCGGTGTGATCGGCCTGCTGGCGACGCTCATTACCCGCGCGGTTTACTGGGTCGAGGATCTTTTTGAGCACCTGCCCGTCCATTGGATGTGGTGGCCTGCGATCGGCGGTCTTGCCGTCGGCGTGGTGGGCGTGTTCGCGCCTCTGACCCTGGGGGTTGGCTACAGCAACATCACGAACACCCTCAACGGAAAGTTCACCCTCAATTTCCTCGCCATTCTGGTCGTCGCGAAGTTTATTTCCTGGGTGATCGCCCTGGGCTCGGGAACCTCCGGCGGAACGCTCGCGCCTCTGTTTACGATTGGCGGGGGTGCCGGGATGCTCCTGGGCGCGGGCGTGAACAAGATCTTTCCGGGTGCCGGCGTTGACCTGCATGTCGCCGCGCTGGTGGGGATGGCGGCCACGTTCGCCGGCTCCGCGCGTGCGATGCTCACCTCGGTGGTTTTCGCGTTCGAAACCACGTTGCAGCCGCTGGGCCTGCTTCCGCTTCTGGGGGGCTGCTCGATGAGCTACCTGGTTTCCTGCTTCCTGATGCGCAACACGATCATGACGGAAAAGATAGAACGTCGGGGGGTGCGCGTTCCCGCGGAATATGAGCCCGACTTCCTGGATCTCGTTGCTGTGAAAGATGCCGCCACGCGCGATGTGGTCGCACTGCCGGCCGATCGCACGTTGCAGGAAGTCCGGGCATTCCTGGCTTCCTCTGAAGCGGGGACGACGCATCAAGGGTTCCCGCTGGTGAATGAGGAGGGGCACGTGCGCGGCGTACTTACGCGCCGCGACCTCCTGCACACGGAGGCAGACGCCTCGAGTCCGATCGAAAAGCTGCTGCGGCGCCCGCCGGTGGTCGTCTACGACGATGTGAGCCTTCGCGAGGCGGCCGATCACATGCTCCGCCACGATGTTGGCCGCCTGCCGGTGATCAGTCGCACCGGCGGGAATCTTGTGGGAATTCTCACCCGTGCGGATGTTCTTGGTGCGCACCGCCGCCGCCTTCGCGGGACCCAGGACGTGGCGCCCGCCAACGTGCGCGTGCCCTTCTTCCCACGCGGGTAAGGGTTTAAGATTCCGCGAATTTTTGTCGAGGGGCGGAAACGTTTTCGTTCGAGAGTCCAGACGAAAACACGAAGTGACGAAGGACCCACGAAGCGCACGAAGAGGTTTGTCAGAGCTTGGGCACGTTGCTCAGGAAGCGGTTCATTGCTGAAGGGACGGCCGAATTCGCGCAGCGGTGGTTGTGGTTTTTGTGGGCCTTCGTGCGCTTCGTTACCGGGTCAGGCGGTCGTACGCTTCCTGGTATTTCGCACGCGTGTTCGCGACCACGTCGCTGGGCAACTCGGGTCCGGGGGGCGTTTTGTTCCAGGCCAGCGTTTCCAGATAATTTCGCAGGTACTGCTTGTCGAAGGAGGGCTGGTCCCGCCCCGGCGCATAGCCGCCCGCCGGCCAGAAACGTGAGGAATCGGGGGTAAGTGCTTCATCAATCAGCACCGGGTTCTCCGGGGCCCCGGGCAGGACGCCAAACTCAAATTTCGTGTCCGCCAGCAGAATTCCCCGCTCCAATGCATAGGCCGCCGCCTGCTGGTAGAGTTGCAGCGAGAGCGTCCGGCATTTCCCGAGCAGCGTCTCGCCCACCTCAGCCGCCGCGGCCGCGAAGGAGATCGGCTCATCATGGCCGGCGGCCGCCTTCGTGGAGGGCGTGAAGAGCGGGTCCGCAAGCCGCTCACACTGCCGCAGGCCCGGCGGGAGCGGGATGCCCGAGACCTGTCCGGTACGCTGATAATCCTTCCATCCCGAGCCGGTGATATAGCCGCGCACGACGCACTCCACCGGAATGACGCGCGTCTTCCACACCAGGACCGCACGCCCCTCCAACTGCTCGCCAAACTCTCGCAGAGGCTCCGGAAATTGCTCGACGTTGGTTTCCACCAGGTGATGCCGCAGCGACGGGTTTTTCGCGGGCAGGTGGCGAAACCAGAAATTCGGCAGGGC
>CALCHA010000486.1 GCA_937901265.1 uncultured Phycisphaerales bacterium | reverse complement strand
TTGCTCTCGCGCTATCCTGCGCCGATCACGGGTTTCATGCTGGAGAGCTTATGCAATCATGTGCTGCACGTTCCTCTAAACTGAGCTGTTTTCTCGTGGCAGCGCTGCTCGGGGTCTTCGCCAGCGGCGCTTATGCCCTCGAAGGAACCGCAAGCTATGCTCCCGCCGAAAGCAACATTGCCGGCAAGTTCTGGGTTTCGGGAACGGCCAAGTCGGGAGATGCCGCCGCCGCCCTGGATGGAAAGCCCGACACCCTCTGGATTCCCAAGCAAGGCGACGCCGAGCTCCAGGTCGATCTCGGCGGTGCCTACGACGCCATCCACAAGCTCCGCGTGAGCTTCGCCAATGACGCGGCGGTGCATCATTACAAGCTCGAAGGCTCCACCGACGGCAAAAAGTGGGTCCTTCTGGCGGATCGCTCCGCACAGGCCGCGGCCGGCGGTGAATCCACGGATTTGTTCTCCCAGCCCGGCCTGCGCTATCTGCGCCTTGACCTGCTCGGCGACGTTGCCGGCGGCGTGCGCGATCTGGAAATTGTCAATTACCTCCGCCCCAACATGGTCAACGGTTCCGACACCTCGGAGCAGGGCGGAAGCACCACCGCCTACTACTACAATGCCGGCAACACTCCGCCCATGCCAGGATATCGCGGTGGAAAGTTCAGCGATCCGGGCTCCATTGAGTCGGGCAATAACTTTTTTGGCCTCACCAAGGACATGGGCTGGGACCTCATCCGCCTCCGGGTCTGGAATGAGCCGGGCAATGGGCGCGGCGGTGCCGGCAACCCGGGCAACTGTTCCCCGGCCAACACCCTCCGCGTGGCCAAGGCCGTCGTGGGCGCAGGGCAGGAACTCGCCATTGACCTCCACTACGCCGATAGCTGGGCCGATCCCCAGAAGCAGCCCAAGCCCAATGCGTGGGCCGATCTGACCTTTGATCAGCTCCAGCAGAAGACCCACGACTTCACCCACGACCTGATCGACAACCTGGTGGCTCAGGGCACCACGCCCACCATGGTCGCCATCGGCAACGAAATCACCAACGGCATGATGTGGGGGAGCGAATACGACGAAATCACCCCCTACGTCGATCACGGTGGGTACTACACCTCCGGCAAGTACAAAGCCCAGCCCGGCGGCGGCGTCAAATGGACCAAATACGAAGAAGCCAAGGGCGACACCAACTCTCCCGCCTACCACGAGTTCGTCGATTCCGTGCACAACCTTGCACTGCTGATCGACGCCGGCCACCGGGCCGTCAACGAAGTCAATGCCGCGCGCGGCACCAAAATCACCACCCAACTGCACTTCGCCTTCAACGAACGCGAGAAGCTCAACGGCCAGATGATCTCCCTCAAGCCCGAAGACATCCTCAAAAAAGTCATCCTGCTCGTGGGCCTGCTGAACAAGGACCTCTCCGCACGCAGCGGAATGGTCGACAGCATCGGCCTTTCCTACTACACCGACTGGCACGGCAGCCACGACACCTTGCAGAAAAATTTCGTGGAGATTTGCCGCACCGTTCCCGGCCTCAAGGTCAACATCGCCGAGTGTTCGCCCCCCTCGCGCGGCACCGTCAAGGACGCGGGACAAGACCCCAACCATCCCGTGGGCTTCACCTACACCGTGCAAGCGCAGGGCGACGACACCATCGAACTGATGAAGACCGTCAACGACCTTCCCAACAATGAAGGGACCGGCGTGTGGCCCTGGGCGGGAACCAACGTCTTCGGGGCCGGTCGCGGTGCCGATGGGACGTTGCGTGCATCCTTCAAGGCGTGGAACGATGCCTTTGCCAAAAACGTGCTCGAAAATCGCGTCTTTGTCACCGCCGCCGCGGGACAATCGCCCAAGCTCCCCGCCACCGTGCAGAGCCTCGACCTGGCCACCGGCAAGGTCAGCGACGTTCCCGTGAAGTGGGAATCCTCCCCCGACAAGACCCCCACCGGCACCTACAGCATCCACGGCGAAGCCCAGGTGCAGGTCCCCGAAAAAGGCCGCGGCAAGGCGATGACCGACGTGACCGCCACCCTTCACGTTGCCGGCTAACCTCAGCGAAGGTCGTACGCCCCGTTGTCCGAAGATAGAAACCCCGTGCCCGCGGCCAGGATCGCCGCGATTCCCGCGGGCGGGGCGGGGTGACTGGCAAGCGTCTCCGCATGTCCGTCGGCCCAGGCGACATTCGTTTTTCCCGAATGGCGGAACCCCTGCGTGCCCGCCGCGCGGAGAGCCGACCCGAAAGCGGGCGACGAGTCGCCCCCCTCCCCGACAGCCGGGATCAGCGGACACCGCATGAATTTGTTCGGCCCCGTAATCCCCTGCCCATCGCCAAACAACGCCGTCCCCGCGGGGTTCAGAACCTGCCAGTCCCGCGCCGGCCGAACCATCGGCTCCCCCACGCCGTGCCCGATGAACGACGTGGTGTAGTGGTATCCCGTGAAAAGCGCGGCCGGGTTCGCGGCGAGGGTATACACCGGACATTGAAAAATCTTGAGCGCCCCCTCGGACGTGGGCCCGGGCAGCCCGTAGAGGATGCCGGGGGCCTTCACGCTCGCCCCGCTGGGCTGCACCACGGTGGTCACATCCCAGCTGTTCACGTTGTCGCGCGCGATTGGAAAGGCCCCCTCATACGCGCTCGTGTAACCCCGCGCGGCGATCGCCAGTTGCCGCAGGTTCGACAGGCACTGAACCGATTTCGCGATGCTCCGCGCGCGGGCAAGCGAGGGCACCATGATCGCCACCAGCAGCGCGATGATCGCCACCACGATGAGCAGCTCAATGAGCGTAA
>CALCHA010000485.1 GCA_937901265.1 uncultured Phycisphaerales bacterium | reverse complement strand
TCATTAGCCGAACTGGCACAGTTCGGACAGATTAGTGTAGTTTCCGAGCTAGTTGCAGACATTTCTATGGACCCGTGCGATCGGTTTTCGTTCGAGTGTATCCCAAGTCGAGCCTTAGGCCAAATGAAATACGGCGTAGTCCAACGACGGGCGGTCCACGACCGTCATTCTCGGTCACCACAGAAGACCGGGATGTGCTGCCGTTATGGCAGCAAGCGAAAGAAGGGTTAGCTGCCGAAGAGGCTGTGGGGTTGGAAGTAGCCTTTTTGTTCGAAGTAGGCGAAGGCTTCGTCGACGCTGCGGAAGACTTTGTTGGCGGTTTGGGTGATGAAGGGGGAGGGTTCTTTTTTGGGTTTCCAGATGACGAACACATCTTTCGCGTGTTCGTGAGCGTGTTGCAGTTCCCGTTCGACGCCGCTGCTGAGGCCGGGTTTGCCGGCTTTGCCTTCGGTGCCGGGGAGTTCGGGGATGTAGGAGACGATCATGTCCGATTGCCGCACCAGCATGAAATCCCGGGCGTAAATCTGGCCATCGATGTCGGGGACGATCTGCAGGAGGTCGGCGACTTTGAGCTGGATTGGCGGGGCGGCGTCGGCGATGGCCGGGGCGATGGCCGGGGCGTTGAGCAGGTCGCCGAAGTTGTGTTGCGCCGTCTTGATGGGGTCGCCCGGAAAAATCGTCAGCGTCTGCTTGCCGATGGAAGCCGCCCGGATGGCCAGGTCGGAAAGCACCTTTTCATCGACGTCGCCGGGATCGAAGGCGATCATCTTCTCGGCAATTTTTTCGCGGAACGCATCGATCTCCGCCAGCGTGTCGGGCAGGTCCATCACGTGCGACATCGGAAACGAGGGATACACGGTTTTCATGTTCGGGCGGAAGATCAGGCGGTAGAGCGTGTCCGACGTGGGCCTGGTCCGCCCCCGGGAGAGCACGAAAAATTGCGAGGAAGGGGAAACCGGATCAGGCGTGGCGGCACCGCTTCTGCGGATGGACCGCGCGAGGATTTCCGTGGCGAGGATCTCCTCTTCACGCCACACCATCAGGTCTTTAAGCGAGTGCTCAAAGTCGTGGTCAAGCAGCAGCCGCTGGTGCACCGTTTCAATGTTGTCGACGAGGCAGACGTAGAGGTCCGCATCGAACAGGGCCAGCTGGTCAAAGTCAAAAGCGGAGAAAAGCCCATGCTTCCAGCGAAAGGTGGCGTGGGTGTTGATGATCACGTTCGCGTGGTTGTGCATGTCGGCGAGCACATCCCGCATGACCGCGCGGCGAAGGGAGTTCAGGGTCGCCAGTGGAAGATCCAGAATGCGCCCGGGACGCACCGTCGGGGCCTCGCGATACATCATGTCGCCGATGTTGTAGACGGTGAGCTCTTCACCGTTGGCCCTGGCAGTGCGTTGGGCGGCTTCGATGAAGTTCTTTTTATCCAGGCCAACCTGGCCGGTGATCAGTGCGCGCATAGGGAGGGGCCTTTCGGAGAGGAAGGATGATGGAAGGATTGTAGGAGAAGAGGCGTGAAGCGCGAAGCCGAAACGGAGGAAGTGGCGACGACTGCCGAATCAGGCCAGCAGATTGAGGGCGTAGAAAGGCGCGAGGTCGGGCGCGCAAAGGGCTTTCGCCGCGCCGTGCGGCGTAAGGGCATAGGCCGCGACGCCGGCGATCATGGCCTGGTGCTGGGTGTTCATGATGGCGGCATAGTTTTCAAAGGCCGCGAAGGCGGCGTCGATCAGCGGAGATTCGATCTTGAAGGGGCGGTGGTGCGGATTCGCGTGGGCGCTGTGGCAGCTGGAAGTCCTGCGGAGCGAATCGAACAGCGGGATTGCGGCGGCGTTGCTGAGCGTGTGGCTGATGGCGGATACTTGCATGAGAAGACCTCCGGTTGCAGGGCTGGCGGAGGTATTGCAAACGCACGCGCGGACTTGAGCAAATTTTTTATATTTTCGTAAACACCTTGTGTCAATAGATTTACAACGCTGGTGCGAAGGGAGCGAATGTAGGGTCTGCAGCGGCGGGTGGTCCCGCGCCAACGGCGATGAGGGGGCGGTGCGACAGCGTTATGGGCGAATTGCCATGTCGCGTGGAAGCAACGTGCCCAAAAAGCGGCCGGCAAGGAGGAAAACGCACCGCCGGGGAGTTTTCGCCACGCTGTCCGAGGTGCGCCCCCGGGCCGGAAGCGGCACAGCTTCACGACCAACGGCCCAACCCTTCGCCTCACCGCAGGGTCAGTTTGATCAGGATGAGCGAGCTGGTCGCAATGAAGATCCAAAGAAGCAGCCCCTGAACCATGGGCCGTGGGCCAACGGTGCGGAGCGTGCTGCGCGAGATGCCGGCACCGATCAGGAACAGCGTGAGCGTGAGGGCCACCGTCGCGCCATGGGTGAGGGCCGGGGCCATAGCAGCGACGGGAGGGAACAGCGTGCGCGCGAGCGACGCCGCGAGGAAGCCGGCAATGAACCAGGGAAGGTGGAGCTTCCGTTTGCCCCCGGCCGGTTGCTCGGCGTGGAAGTCGTGCGTCGAGGCCGTGGTACCCGTGGGAACCGGTTGGCGAAAGCGGTGGGCGGCGACGAGGGCGACCGGGACGATCCACAGGGCGCGGGACAGCTTGACCGCCGTCGCCGTCTGCAGGGCGGGCAATCCGAAACGCGAGGCGGCGCCGACCACCGAAGAAACATCGTGAATAGCGATTCCCGCCCACGTGCCGAATTGCACTTGCGAGAGACCCAAAGCATGGCCGAGCGGAGGGAACAGATACAAGGCGGCGGCGTTGAGCAGAAAAATGGTGGCCATCGCGACCGACATGTCCGATTCGGCGGCGTCAATAACCGCGCCGACAGCCGCGATCGCCGAGCCGCCGCAGATCGCCGAGCCCGCGGCGATGAGTGTGGAAGTCTTGGGGGCGATCCGGAGGCGCCTGGCGAGGAAGTGCGCCAGCGCGAACGTCGCGAGGATCGTGGCGGCCGCGAAGAGCAGGCCATCGCGCCCCGCCGCGAGGGCGGTCACGAGGTTCATCGAGAACCCCAGGAGGATGATGGAGAGCTGCAGGAGATTTTTGGCAAGCTTGCGCGACAGGGCCGGGAAGGGATTGCTGCTGGTCAGCGCCAGCCCCGTGCCGACCGCGAGGGCGATGCCCGGGGTGGCGTAGGGGGTCAGGGAGAAGGCGGCGGCCGCGAGGAAAAGCAAGAGCGGAACCCTGCCGCCGACCCTGGCCTTGATGCCGCGAAGGGCTTGCGCGTTAACGAGCGCTCGCCCGCGCCGCTCCGGGCGACGGTCATCATGCGGGCGGCAAGCGGGAAGAACGATCTGTGTGTGCGTGTTCATGAGGGAAGATTAGCTTGCTGCACGGCATGCCACAAAGGCATAATGTGCATACGAAGCATGCATTAAAGGTATCGCTATGAACCTGCACCACCTGGGGGTTTTTCACGCCGTCGCGGGGACGGGCAACTTTACGGCCGCGGCCGAGCGCCTCATGACCGGCCAGCCGGTGGTCTCCCGGCAGGTGGCGGCGCTGGAAAAGGCGCTCGGCGTTGTGCTGGTCGAAAGGCTGCCGCGCGGCGTCAAGTTGACCGAGGCAGGTGCCCTGTTGGCCGGTTATGCCCAGCGGATCTTTGCGATGGAAGAGGAAGCAGCGCGGGCGCTGGCCGAGTTGCAGGGGCTCAAACGCGGGCGGCTGCGCGTCGGGGCCAGCTTGACGATCGGGTCCTACCTCCTGCCCGGCCTGCTCGCAAAGTTCGGCAAACGCTACCCCGGAATCGAAATGAGCGTGGAGATCGCCAACACCCAGGAAGTCGAGCAGCGGCTGATGGCGGGACGCGTGGATGTGGGCATGACGGAGGGCTTTGCCGAGGGCGCCGGCCTGCTCTCGCGGGTGTTTGCCATGGATGAACTCGTCGTGATCGTCGGCAAGGCCCACCCCTTGGCCGCACGGGCAAAGGCCGCCATCACGGCGAAGCGCCTGTGTGACGACGTGGGGGATCGGTTCATTTTTCGCGAAGAGGGCTCGGGCACGCGCGAAGTCGTGGAGCGGGCGCTGGCCGCAAAGGGCCTCCGCGTGCGGCCGGGCATGGTCCTGGGGAGCACCGAGGCTATCAAGGGAGCCGTCGCCGCGGGGCTCGGGGTGGGCGTGCTGTCGAGGTTGGCCGTGGAGCGGCAAGTGAAGGCGCGGGAGCTGGTCGTGCTCAACATCGGAGATCTCGAGCTCAAACGGGCCCTCTACGTCCAGACGGCGGCCGGCCGGATCGTCGGCGGGGCCGGCGGAGCGTTCTTGCGGATGGTCTAAAAGAGGAGCGGCATTTCTCACAACCCCCAGCAATTCCCCCAGCGCCGCGGCGGCTGACCCGCGCAACCGGCGGCTAACGGCAGCCAAACTTTGCGCGCGGGTGGCCGGGAGCCTACAATGGCAGTGCGTTCTATTGCAGAGAGGCGGGCACCGTGGCGGAATCTCGAAAAACCATGAAGTGGGATATCATCGAGCCCGTCGGGGACCGCGTGGTCATTCGCAAGGATGAGAATCGCCGCGAGACCAAAAGCGGAATCGTCCTGCCCGGCAATCATGAAATACCCACCCTCACCGGCCGGGTGATCGCGGTCTCCAAGCAGGTCGAGAACGATGAGGATGTGACCTTGCGCCAATACGACAAGGTCCTTTTCGATCCCCGCGAGGCCATCCCCGTGGAGTTTGAGGCGGATAATCGCCTCTTCGTCGTGCCTCTGGAGCGGGTGCTGGCAATTTTTCGCCATTCGGGGGCACCCGCACCCACAAAAGCCGATGTAGAAAAAGACTGACTGCGGCGTTGAACAGAGAGGGCCGCGACCAATGGGGGCCGGGTGCGTGTATCGAGCGAAGAGCCAGACAGTAGCGGAGTAAGCGGTGATGCGAAACATGGTGCGACGGCTGGGGGTGCGGGGGGTGCTGGGGGCACTCGTGATGGCGGGGGCGATCAGCGGAGGACTCCTGCTCGGAGCCGCCCATGCCGCGGACACGGCCCCCGCGACCGCGCCGGCCGCCGCGGACGCTGCCCCCATCTCGACGACCGCCCCCAGCGCCATCACCGACCTGCCTCCCGCGCCGCTCGTCCCGCGCACCGTCGAGGATCTAAAGGCCATTCAAGCCCGGGTCGAAGCCGTGGCCAAGGCCGGACTCCCGGCGACCGTCGCCATCCTCCTCAACGATGCCCAGGGGTCCGGCGTCATCGTGTCCAAAGATGGCTATGTCCTCACCGCCGGCCACGTCTCGGGCAAGCCGGGACAGCAGATTTACGTCGTCCTGAGCAACGGGCGGCGCGTGCGGGCCGTGACCCTCGGGGCGAACAACAACATCGATTCCGGAATGATCAAAATTGTGGATCGCGGGGATTACCCCTTCGTGCCTCTGGGCACCGCCAAGGATTTGGTCGCGGGACAGTGGGTCGTCTCGCTCGGCCATCCCGGCGGCTACCAGCGCTCGCGGCCGCCGGTGGTGCGGCTGGGACGGGTGCTGCTGGTGCGCGACAATCTGATCGGGACCGATGGCCCGCTCTTCTCGGGAGATTCCGGCGGGCCCATGTTTGATCTCGATGGGCGGCTGGTGGGCATCCATTCGCGCATCGGCAGCACCACGACCGCCAACATTCACGTGCCCATCGATACGTTCGTCGCGACCTGGGGGCGCCTGGCCAAGGGCGACGAGTGGGGCAGCCGGACATTTTTGGCCCGCAGCGGGCCCGACGATGCCCCGCCACGCACGGCAGCACTGGGGGTACGCGCGATCGCCGACGCCCGCGGCGCCGTCGTCAGCCAGGTCTATCCCGGGCTGGCCGCCGACGCCGCGGGAATCCTCGAGGGGGATGTGATCACGAAGGTCAACGACCGCGCGGTGCGTTCCCCCGACGACATCAAGGAAGCCATCGACAAACAAAAAATCGGCGACGCGGTGCGGCTGCAAGTCGTGCGCGTCGGCAAAGTACTCGAAATGTCCGCCCGCCTGACGGCGGGTAAGTGAAGGGGCGGACGGCCGGGGCTTCAATGAAGCAATTGCCTCAAAAAACGGCTTTTGTGGCGGCGCGCCCTACGCGCGGCCGAGGGATATAATACACTCCTTACACACCCCAGTTGGGTTCTCACGTCGAAGGGATGGGCGGTATGCAAATGCGCGCGGTGCCAATACGAGCGGTCGGTATGGTCGTGGCGCTGCTGGCCGGCACGGGGCTCGCTCAGAACGTGCGGCCAGATGCCAACAAAATGAAGGGCAGCGAGTCCTTCCGCGCGGTCTTTCGCAGCGTCATCGACAAGGCCGACGCCGCCACCGTCTATGTCCGCGCTGACCTCCTCGTGGAGCGACCGGGTGGCCAGGGCCGGCGACGCAGCCAGCAGGTGGCCCTCGGCACCGTGATCACCCCCGATGGCGACATCCTCACCACGGCCGCCGAAGTCGTCGGACAGGACAACCTCCGCGTGGCTGTCGGCAACCGGACCTTTGACCCCCAGATCGTG
>CALCHA010000484.1 GCA_937901265.1 uncultured Phycisphaerales bacterium | reverse complement strand
TCTTCTACGGCGAATTCCTCATCAACGCCCAGGGCGAAGATGTCGTCGCCGGCATCCGCACCCCGCAGGAAATCGTCCGCATGGGCGACACCCTCCCCGACGCCTACGCCGAGCTCCTCCGCGTCAAGGACATCCTCGAGAAGCACTTCAAAGACGTCCAGGACATGGAATTCACCGTCGAACACAACAAGTTCTACATGCTTCAGACGCGCAACGGCAAACGCACCGCACAGGCCGCCGTCCGCATCGCCGTCGAGATGGTTAAGGAAAAGCTGATCACCCAGGACACCGCCCTGCTTCGCGTCGAAGCCAGCGCCCTCGACCAGCTCCTCCACCCCTCCTTCGACCCCAAGGCCAAACGCGATCAGGTCGCCAAGGGCCTCCCCGCTTCCCCCGGCGCTGCCGTCGGCAAGCTCGCCTTCACCGCTGAAGAGGCTGAAACACGCGTCGCCGCCGGCGAAGCGGTGCTCCTCGTCCGCAAGGAAACCTCCCCCGAAGACATCGGCGGCATGAACGTCGCCAAGGGCATCCTCACCTCGACCGGCGGCATGACCTCCCACGCCGCCGTCGTCGCCCGCGGCATGGGCAAGCCCTGCGTCGCCGGCTGCGGCGAACTCGACATCGACGCCAAGGCCGGCACCGTCACCGTCCGCTCCGCCGATGGCAAAGCCCGCAAGTTCGGCCGCAAGGACGTCCTCTCCCTCGATGGCTCCCTCGGCCTCGTCTTCGCCGGCGCAGTCCCCACCGTCAAACCCGCCGTCTCCGGCGACTTCGGCACCCTCATGGGATGGGCCGACAAAACCCGCAAGCTCAAGGTCCGCACCAACGCTGACACCCCCCACGACGCCAGGGTCGCTCGTGAGTTCGGTGCCGAAGGCATCGGCCTCTGCCGCACCGAGCACATGTTCTTCGAAGGCGACCGCATCCTCGCCGTCCGCGAGATGATCCTCGCCACCAACGAAAAAGAACGCCGCGCTGCCCTCAAAAAGCTGCTGCCCTACCAGAAAAAAGACTTCGTCGGCATCTTCAAGGCCATGGACGGGCTCCCCGTCACCGTCCGCCTCCTCGACCCGCCCCTGCACGAGTTCCTCCCCCACGAGGAGAAAAACCAGAAGCAGATGGCCAGGGAAATGGGCGTCCCCATCGAGAAGATCAAACGCCGCGTCAGCGAACTCCACGAAGCCAACCCCATGCTCGGCTTCCGCGGTTGCCGCCTCGCGGTCATCTTCCCTGAAATCCAGGAAATGCAGATCCGCGCCATCTTTGAAGCCGCCGTCGAATGCGCCAAGAAGGGCATCAAGGTCGAACCCGAGGTCATGATCCCCCTCGTCAACACCGTCAAGGAACTCGAATTCCTCCTCCCCAAGGTTCGCGCCGTCGCCGAGGAAGTCTTCAAAAAGGCCGGCAAAAAGATCGACTACAAGGTCGGCACCATGATCGAAGTCCCCCGCGCCGCCGTCACCGCCGATGAGATCGCCAAGCAGGCTGAATTCTTCAGCTTTGGCACCAACGACCTCACCCAGATGACCTTCGGCTTTTCGCGCGATGACGTCGGCAGCTTCGTGCCCCGCTACGTTGAACTGGAAATCCTCCCGAAGGATCCGTTCCAGTCCCTCGATCAGGTCGGCGTCGGCCAGCTGATCAAGATGGCCTGCGAAAAGGGCAAATCCGTCCGCTCCGACATCAAGCTCGGCATCTGCGGCGAACATGGCGGCGACCCCAGCAGCGTCGAGTTCTGCCACAACGTCGGCCTCAGCTACGTCAGCTGCTCCCCCTACCGCGTCCCCATCGCACGTTTGGCCGCCGCCCAGGCCGTCATCCGCAACACCGCCGGCGGCACCTACTCCACCAAGTAACCCCCGCAAAAATCGCAACTCCCCGCCGGCCCGCCCCCCCAGGCGCGGGCCGGCTTTTTTTTGAGGGATACCCCAGCGGGTCTGTATACTGACGCCCTCCCACTCCCACGCGAGAGACCCCATGATCACCAAAAATGGCGCCCTCAAGATCGCCCGCCTCGGCGGCGTCGATGTCTACGTCCACTGGACCTGGGCCCTCCTCCTCGCATGGTATGTCCAGATGTTCAGCGTCGGTTTCGACAACAAGTGGTGGGTCGCCGGCGTCGTCGCCTGCTTCGCCCTCATGACCTTTGTTCACGAAGGCGTCGAAATTACCTGCGGAAAACTCGTCGGCGGCAGCGTCAGCGAGGCCACCCTCTCCTTCCTCGGCCGCGGTAGCAACCTCATCCCCCCGCAGCGCCCCTGGCCCATCATCCTCACCTACATGGCCGGCATCCTCGGCTACGCCGCGTTTCTCGGCATCACCATCCCCCTCTGGATCATGGGCACCGTCCGCTTCACCTGGACGCGGGACGTCGCCCAGTTCAGCTTCATGATCCTCGTGTTCAACGTCATCCTCCTGATCTGGACCGCCGCCCCCGTCTACCCCCTCAGCGGCGGCCGCGTGCTGCGGGCGCTGCTGTGGCTCCTGATCGGGCGCGAGGGCAGCCTGAGGGTCGCCTGCGTGCTGGGATTGCTCAGCACGATCGGCATCGTCGCGCTGGCGCTCTACCTGCAATCCTGGTGGGTCGGCTTGATGGCGCTGCTTATTGCCGTGCAGTGCGTGCAGGGCTTCAAAGAAGCCAAAATGCTCGGGGCCATCGCCCAGTTGCCACGCCGTAAAGATGTATGCTGCCCCCGCTGCCAGCAGCACCCCATCGCCGCCTTCCACGTGCGCTGCGACTGCGGCGCGGCCGTCGACCCCTTCGCCACCCGCGGCCTGTGCGTACGCTGTGGCAGCGTCGCGGCCCTGCACCGCTGCGCCCTGTGTCTCCAGCGCTCCCCCATTGCCGACTGGTATGGTCCCACGGGCCTCTTTGAAGTCCAGGCAACCTCATCCGCAGCCGCGACCCCGCCACTGCCGCCCGACGATTCAACCGCCTCCAAGCCCGACTGAGCGCAGCCATGGATCGTTGAAAATCTTGCCAAAATGTTTCGAAAGATGCCACAAAAGACTTGACGTGGGGCGGCCGACAGGCAAAATACGCGTTGAAATGCGGCGTCTCCGTGAGACCCCCCAGCGATCGGGTTTTGCGGGGATTCGGGGCCCTTCCGCACCGTGGCGTATCAAGAGAAGCTATCGGACAGACGGGTTGCAAAGGGGTTGGAAAATTTTACAAATTTTTGACCAACCTTTGCCCCTGCTCGGCGTCTGAAGTCGTGAGGCTTTCTCGGAACGCTCCCCGTTGCCCTCGGGCAACGGTTAGTAGCCCCGCAAGTGAAGACGTACCCCCTCCTCCCGGTATCCGCGGCCCCTCAGCCGCAGCCACATCCGGCGGAGGCTCCAAGGCTCACCGAAGGGCTCCGAAAATGCGGATGTGCTTCAAATTCACGAAGTTGCCGCAGATTTTGGGATCCAATGGCCCCCTTGGCCGCGTTTTCACCTCTGACCCCACGGGCTGTTCTTCGGAACGGGCGTTGGCATTGATCGGACCCCCCAAGCTCGCGCTGGCGAGCCTTTTGTCCGGTCATACTGACGCAGTCAGATCGACGTGTTTTCCTGGCGCAGAGAGGTCTCGCCGGCGCGTCGCAGTCTGAAGTTACGAAGTTCCCCGGCCGGATCTTCCCGGTCGGGTCTCCAACAGGAGGTGCATCGATGACCGCTGCACAATTCCAGAAGATCGTTTCTGTCCTCGGATTCTCCATTCCGTGATCCCGTGCGCTGCCCGGTCTGGGTCGGCGCACCTTCCCGCCTTGCCATCTCCTCAAGGAACAACCCCCGTTTTTCCCTCGCTGTTCTTGCGAAGGTGTCTTCGGGTGTTTCGGCAAGCCTGGTGCTTCCCTCCTGCCGCGGCATTGACCGCTCCCACGCTGTTTTTTTCTTTGGCCTCCCAAGGCCCTCGGTCAGGTTCCAGGTCGCTGGCTCGCCAGCTACCTCCGCACGCCGTTTCCCGCACGGAGTATCTTCCCTCATGGCTACGATCACTCGCACGCCCTCGCAACGTCACCCCACCCAACGTCACCTTGGCATTGAAACCTTGGAATCCCGTCTCAATCTCTCCACCCTTTCCACGCTGGCGACCCCGGTTGCTCCGCAAACCACGGGCCTTTCCTCGATCACAAATACCACCACCACCGCTTCCTCCAAATTGATCACGGTCGACCAAGGCATTCTCGCTGGAGATCCCAACGATCCCCTGCGCAACCTTAAATTCGGCGATACTTCCGTGCCCACCACCGGCAGCACGTCCGTCAACGTGTACGATTATTCCTCCATCACCAACGCCTCCATGAACTGGAACAATCCCGCAAATGTGGGAAATATGGCCAGCTCCGGCGTCACTATTGAGTACAAGCTCAACACTGCCGCCTCCGGCACCTATCGCATCCAGTTCGATGTGGCCGCAACCCGCTGGGGCTCCTTCGACCTCTACGTCAACGGAACCCTCAAAGGGCAGTACAGCTTCCTCAGCACCGGCTCGTGGAACAGCTACACCTCCACCCTCCAGGACATTTCCCTCGACGCCGGCAGCAACACCCTCCGCATCACCCCGACCTGGGGCACCCAGTTCAACCTCAGCGCCATCAAAGTGACCGCCATGTCGGTCAACACCTCCAATTCCAGTTCGAACTCCAACTCGAATACCAATTCCAACTCCAACTCCAATTCGTCGAGCTCAACCAGTACCGCCGGAACCCTGGGTTCCTCCCTCACCCTCACGGCCGACAAGTACAGCGCCATCTACAACGCCATCCTTGAAAACAACAACACCACCCCCAACATCGGCGGCATGGGCACCAACGGGGCCTACGTCGAGTACACCTTCAACGTCTCCACCGCCGGCACCTACAACCTCGCCGCCAATGTCGCCGCCAACTCCTGGGCCGCCATCGGCGTCTCCGTCAACGGCGGATCGGTCAC
>CALCHA010000483.1 GCA_937901265.1 uncultured Phycisphaerales bacterium | reverse complement strand
AGTGATCCGCCGGGCTCAACCGGGCTCTTCGGATCCTTGTTGGCTCTCTTACAATTATACGCGTCGGCTTATTCTACAATCCGCAAATAATATGAAAATCGAAGTTATTTTTCGGAAGGAGTGCAATGGCTGGAAGGGGGGCAACTTTCCGGGCCGGGTCAGGATTCCTGCCATGCGCGGCGGACGGCTTCGTGGGTGATTTCGCCCTCCCGCAGGTTGAGCCCCTCGGCGAGGCCGGCATCCGCCGCGACTGCGGCTTCCCACCCCTTGGCCGCGAGTGCCCGGGCGTAGGGCAGGGTGGCATTGCACAGGGCGAAGGTGGAAGTGCGTCCGACCGCGCCGGGCATGTTGGTGACACAGTAGTGGACCACGCCTTCGACGATGAAGGTGGGGTCTTTGTGCGTGGTGGGGCGGGACGTTTCCACGCAGCCGCCCTGATCGATGGCGACGTCCACGATGACGCTGCCATTCTTCATCATTCGCAGATCGTCCCGGGTGACGAGGCGGGGGGCGCGGGCGCCGGGGATGAGGACCGCACCGATGACCAGGTCGGCATCGCGGAGGTAGTGGCGGACGGAGAGCGGGTCGCTGTAGATCGTGGTGACGTTGGCGGCCATGACGTCGTCGAGGTAGCGGAGGCGGTCGAGGTTGATGTCCATGAGCGTGACGTTGGCCCCGAGGCCGGCGGCGATTTTGGCGGCGTTGTGGCCGACGACGCCGGCGCCCAGCACGACGACGTTGGCGGGGGCGACGCCGGGGACGCCGCCAAGGAGGATGCCGCGGCCCATCTGGGGTTTTTCCAGGTACTTGGCGCCTTCCTGAATGCTCATTTTGCCGGCGACTTCGCTCATGGGCGTGAGGCAGGGAAGGCGGCCGGCCTTGTCTTTAATGGTCTCGTAGGCGACGGCGATGATGCCCGCGTTCACGCAGGCGGCAAGCAGGGCGCGATCCGCGGCAAAGTGGAAGTAGGTGAGCAGCACCTGCCCGCGGCGCAGGAGGGGCCACTCGTGGGGCAGGGGCTCTTTGACTTTGACGACCATGTCGGCGCGCTGCCAGAGTTCAGCGGCGCTGGCGACGATTTCGGCACCGACGTGGAGGTACTCCTCATCGGTGATACCGCTGCCGAGGCCGGCACCGGCCTGGATGAGCAGGGTGTGGCCGTCGTTGGAGAGGAGCTTCACGCCGGCGGGGAGAATACCGACGCGGTATTCGTCGGGTTTGGTCTCTTTGGGAACGGCGATGATCATGGGGGGCTCCTTGCGCAAGAGGGGTGTGGCTTACTATACGCTGCCCGGCCCAGGGTACGAGGATGCGTTTCGTCCGCGGCAGCCGGGCGGTCCGGGGGTGGGCCTTTCCACGTCACGTGGCAGCCATCGTCAACGCCGACTTTCATGCAGGCGATTGGGTGAAGCTCCAATCGCGGAGGAGGAGATTCTCGCGGGTACAGGGAGCGGGTGCCTTCGAAATCCTGGCCTTGGCGAATACACATAGTGAAACAGGGAGGCGCGGAGAGATGGAGGAACGGAGACGACGACGATGACCGAATTATCAAAATTCAGGTAAAGGCTGGGGGGCAGTGGGGAAACCGTCTCCCGCCCTCCGTCCTCCGCCCCTCCACGCAAATGCCCTGTGCGCGCACCCACGTCAAGACGCTCGTTGCAACCAAAAAGAAGGACCGAGCCAGGGCGAACCCCGAACATGGATATGTGTGGAATTTCGAGCCGTGAACGTCGC
>CALCHA010000482.1 GCA_937901265.1 uncultured Phycisphaerales bacterium | reverse complement strand
CGGGGCGTGCCGGGGGAGGTTGCAGGGCGGCGAGGGGAGCGGTCGGCGGGGAGAGGGGGGAGGTCATTCGGGACACCTGCGAAAGCTGCAGCGGCTATTATCGGCAGCACGGGGGCGTCGGACTCCTGATTTTTCCCGGAATTCGAACGTGGGGTTACGCTTTTTCCTCGACGCTGCTGTGGAGCGCGACGTGGAAGGCGGCGTAGTAGCCGGAGATGGCTCCGGGGATGCCGGCGGCGAAGAAGTCGATGGGCAGGGCGCGGGGGAAGACGCTGCCGGCGTGGCCGGGATAAACGCCGGGATAGCCGGCGGCGTAGAGGTAGCCGACGACGGCGGTGGCGGGGACGGCAAGGAAGAGCACCAGGGCGGGAACGTTGGGGAAGGCGGCGCCCGCGATGAAGGCGGCGGCAAGGAAGCTGAAGAAGCAGGCGGCGACGACCTGGCCTTTTTCCTGAGACTGCAGGGTGAGGGCCAGCAGGAGGCAGCCGACGATCATGGCGAGGAGGAAGGCGAGCAAGCCCGCGAGGGGCGTGGGGAGGTTGAAGCGGGCAGCGGGCCGGGCGAGGGGGAAGCTCACGCGGGTGGCGACGTCTGCGGGACCGGCGAGCTTGGCGCGGACCATTTTGGCGCCGGCCTCGGGGGAGATGCGGGTGATCCATCGCGTGTTCGGGAGGAAGCGGTCGTGGAGGAGGCGCGCGAACATCTCGGCGATGAGAAAGAGCACCGTCCAGTAGACGCATTCGAGGGCGAGCGTGTGGCAGATGGAGGCGTAGGCATCTGGCCCGGCGAGCTGGCCGCTGCGGATGATCATCAGGGAGGTGCCGCCGCGGACGGAGAGGGCGACGAGGCCGAGCAAGGCGCACCAGAGCCCCTGGTGGGGCGAATCGGGATGGCAGAGGAGCGCACCGATGGCGGTGGCGAGCAGGAGCAGGAGGGCGAGGACGAGGAGGGACAGCAGGACCATGTGTCCGGGCCAGATGAGGAGCGACATGCCGGCAACCGAGGCAGGGGGACCGGCGGCGTAAAGGCCGACGGTGCCCATGAGCAATGCGGAAAGGGCGACGGCGGCGGCGTAGCGGAGCCGCCGAAGGAGGGTGCCGGAGAAAGTTTCGGGGACCAGGGTGACGGGTTGGGAGGCGTCGGTGGGAGAGATGGCGGGGGGTTCGCTCATGAGGTTGGACCCGAAACGCGAAAAAACAAAGCGTGGCGCTGGAGGGCGCGTGGTGCGCCTGCCCCTGCGTGACAGAGTGGCATAACGTAGCGTAAATGGGGTGGGGATGCCATCGGGGGGTTGGGGGAGGAGGGCACGCGGCAAAAGTGACTGGGTGGGGCGCCGAGGTTTTCCCGCAATTTTCTCAGGGGGGGCGGCGTTCCTGTAGGGTGCCCTTCGATTGCGCCGTCTTGGCGCACCGGCCAACGTTGTTTTTGTAGAACGGTGAATTCATGCGTGCATTTTCCAGGCCTGTCCTTCCGGTGGCGCTCTGTTCGGCGATTCTGGCGATGGCCGTGGGAGCGCCGCTGTTGCGGGCGGCGGATCCGGTGATCGAGAAGGCCAAGGTCGATGCGCCCTGCACGGTGACGCAGGATGACCGGAATTTCACGCTGGACAATGGCATTGTGAAGATGATCATCAACAAGCGGACGGGGGGGCCGGTGTCGCTGATTTACAAGGGCACGGACCTTCTGGGGCATGATCAGGGTAGCGTGGGCGGCTGGGAGACGGAGCCCTCGCGGGCCGAGCAGGTGGGCGGGCTGACCCAGACCGTGACCATCGACCCGGCCACGAACAACGGGGAGCGGGCGGAGATTTCCATCAAGGGCGTTACCGGCGGAAAAATCGGGCTGACGCCGGGTTCGCCCGGTGGCAACGCCCAGACGGGCACGATGAACATGGACCAGGAGGTCCGCTGGACCATCGCGCGGGGCGAATCAGGCGTACACGTCTATTCGATTTTTTCGCACCCGAAGGAGTATGGGCGGCTGAGCGTGCCGGAGAACCGGTTCATCACGCGGATCAACCAGAGCTTCGACTGGATTTCGGTGGACAAGGACCGGAACCTGCTGGCGTGCGGGCCCAAGGACTGGGGGGATGGCGTGGTGGTGCATGCGAAGGAGCAGCGCATCATGAACACGGGGCCTTACAAGAATTCGGTGGAGCACAAGTACAGCTACACGGGGGTGCAGTATGACACGCCGGCGTATGGCTGCTCGAGCACCAAGACGCACACGGGGATCTGGTTCATCAACCCGACGATCGAGTATCTGACGGGCGGGGCGCTGAAGACGGAGTTGGATGTGCATTATGGGGACAACGACAATCCCGATCTGATTCTCCTGGATTACTGGCGCGGGACGCACTACTCGGGGGGCGGATCGGCGAATGTGGCGGAGGGAGAGGACTGGACCAAGGTCGTCGGGCCGATCTTTGTGTATGTGAATTCGCTGTCGAGTGCGCAGGAGCCCAGCGCGCAGGACATGGCGACCTTTGAAGCAACGCAGGGCAATCCGACGGTGCCGCCAGCATGGACGAACAATGCCACGGCGTTGTGGCAGGATGCGTTGGCGCAGGCGAAGAAGGAGAAGGAATCGTGGCCTTATGGCTGGGTGAACGGAGTGGACTATCCGCACAAGGATCAGCGTGCGACGGTGACGGGGCAGCTGGTGTTGAATGATGCCCAGGCGACGACGACGAAGCTGCCGCGGCTGACGGTGGGGCTGGCGTTTCCGGATGAGGTGGCCCCAGCGGGCGGCGGGCGCGGCGGGCGCGGGGCGACGGGGCCGGAGTTTCTGCCGGATGGGAGCATGCTGACGGCGGCACCGGCGGGCGGTCCCCCGGGCGGCGGTGGACCGGCAGGGGGCGCGCGGGGCGGACGGGGCGCCGGGCGCGGAGGTCGCGGTGCGGGCGCAGGTGGGGGACGTGGCTTTGGGGGCGGCTTCGAGGAAGGCTTTTTGGAGGGCGATTTTCTGATCGAGCAGGTCGAGGGTGGCCTGGTAGTCGTTTCGGCTGGCTTCGGCTTCTTTGACGTCGGCGATGGCGGGGGCGATGACCACCGCCGACAACAGGATCAGCCCCACGACGAGCAACCCCCAGGAGATGGTGCCGATGGAGAAGACGAAGGGGATCCAGATGAAG
>CALCHA010000481.1 GCA_937901265.1 uncultured Phycisphaerales bacterium | reverse complement strand
CGGGCGAGCGTTCCGGGCAACTTCGCACTGATCGTGGCGTCGAAGTATTTCGAGCGCATCGGCGATCACTGCAACAACATCGCCGAGGACATCGTGTTTCTGCACCGCGGCGAGATCGTCCGCCACAACCACGATTAACCGAACCTATTGACCGCCGGCAGTTTTCTGCCAAAGCACCACCTGCCCGAACACCGGCTGCGCCCCCTCCTTGCGCAGGATGGCCAGGTTGTTTTCAAGCTCGGAAAAGCCGCTGGGCTCCAGGAGCGCCTGCAGGTAGGCGACGCCGTGGGCATAGCGATGCGAAGAAAGCAGCGTAAAGGACTCAATGTCGCGCGTTTCGACGGAGAAGGCGAACAGGCCCCCGGGCCGCAGCGCCGCGGCCGCCGCGGCAAAAACAGCCCGCAAATCGCCGATGTAGACCAGGACATCCACCGCCGCGATGAGGTCATAGGCCAGCGGCGATCGACGGAGGAAGGCCCCGAGCTCCTCGACGGCCAGCGCGTCGTAGATTTTTTTGAGGCTCGCCTGCTGGACCATTTTTGTCGAGAGATCCACCCCGACGAGGCGCCGCGCCCAGGGCTTCAGCAGGGGCGCGGCAAGGCCGGTCCCGCAGCCGGCGTCCAGGATATCCAGCGGCGGTACGGGGCCATCCCCCCCGGGCCCGAGTTGCCGTTCGATGGCCGCCCGCACCAGCTGCGGAGCCTGGTAATCGAGCTTGTCCACCAGGTGCGCGTCGAAGTGAGTCGCATAGCTGTCGAACAGGCTCGCCACGTAGGAGGGGGGCGGGGCAGGGGGATCTTTTCCTTCCGCGGCGGCCACCAGAAACGCAGCTTCTTCGTTGCCCGGATCGAGCTCCAGTACCCGCCGCAGACAGGCCGCCGCGCGCGGGCCATCCTCCGCGAACATCTGCGCCAGGCCGAGCCACACCGCCGCTTCGGGGGGGGCAATCGCCATCGCCTGATCGCGAACCTGATCCCGTTCTTCTTTCCGGTCCAGACGGTCCAGCGGCTTGCTCAGAAACGCAAGCGTCATGGCTTTGTTGTCCAGTTCCGCGGCGCGGCGTAACAGGGGCACGGCCTCCTCGTCGCGCCTCGCCAGATAGTGCATGCGCCCCAGGTTCAGGTGGGCGCTGGGCGAGCGCGGGGCGATCGCGACCAGCGCCTTGAGCACCTCGGCAGCTTCGTCGGGCTTTCCGAGCGTCTGCAGGGCGATCCCGAGGTTCATCATGGCCTGAGGGTAATTGGGCCGCAGTTCCAGCGCCCGCCGATAGGCCGCCGCAGCCTCTTCCACCCGCCCCTCTGCGTCCAGCGCGTTGCCCAGGTGGTATTCAAAATCGGCCCGCCCGGGTAGCACCGCGATGGACGCTTCGATCAATTCCCGCCCCTCTTCCCGATGGCCCGCTTCGCAGCGCACGATGCCCAGATAGTGCATGGCTTCCCCGTCCCCCGCCGACGCCGCCGGCTCAAGCCGGGGCCCCGCCTCGGCGAATTTTCCAGCCGCGAACATCCCCCGCACCTCCGCCAGCAATGCCGCTTCCATCCGCTCACTCCTCATCATCAGCGGACGGAGTATACACCCCTTTTCACGCCCTGATCACCCCTTGGGAATCCGCGGCGAATAGCTCGCGGTGAACGCTTTTACCCACGCGCTATATTCCTGCTCCAACGCAGGCATGTCGGGGTTGATGTATTTCTCCAGGTAGACCGGCCCTGCGACGGCGTTCCAGTGCTCGGTGTAATTGGCGATTTCTGACGGCGTCACGCCGGTGCCTGCCAAATTGGCAACGAGCTTGCCGAGGCTCGCATCGCTCAAAAGCCGCGTCAGGCCAGGCCGATAGCGGGGGGTGTTCTGCAGAAAGAGCACGAAGGACCAGAGCTGTGCGTAGTAAGCGTCGATCTGCCGCTGCGGGAGCTTGATGACGCGGCCAGCGTGGGTAGTCACGAGGTCCTGCAGCTTCCAGAGGCGGTCTTCCTTGGCGGCACTTTTAAGAGCGGCGAACCGCCGCACGTTTTCCGCGGGCTTAAATACCGGGGTGACCCCCTGCCAGTCAATGGCCTCGTTTTGCGTGGCAAGCCCCTCCTCGAGCCAGCTTGGCAGGCGGTCCTTGAAGGTGAACCATGAATACTGGTGCCACGCTTCGTGGGCGATGACCGACAGCGTCTGCTCGCGGCCGATGTCGTAACCGGCGAAGACCCCCTCCTGGCAGTAGCCGCCAGCGGAAATCTGCAGGTAGACCGGCGCGTTGGAACCGGTGCGTACGCGGGTGTACGTTTCCCACTGGCTGCGGTTGGCGAAGACGTAGCCCTCCCCCGGCACGGCGGGGCGGCCTTGTGGGTTGATGGTGGTGGCCCGGGCCCAGGCACCTTCGACAACCCGGGCGAGCAGTCGCTGATACAGGCCATCCTGAATGGTGGTGTAAATGCGGTAGTGCGGCGTATGGATGATGACCCCGGCATGTTGCCCAAAGGCCCAAGGCTCGGTGGCGAGAGGCTGGCCGGAGAGGTCGACGAGGGCCAGGGCATCCCCGCTCCCGCTGGCCGTCTGACAGCCCGGTAGAGCCGCCCCGATGAGCAGTCCAGCAGCAAGCAGGGTGCAACTGGTTATTTTTTTGAGCTTTCTGCGCATCGAAGAACCGCCCCTATGTGCTGGCCCTGGTCGTCATTTCACGCGTGCATCACGGATACGCAGACCTAGCCACGATAACCAGTTAGGATATGAAAATCGACCCCGTCGCAAGAGCTTCTCCGGCAGAGCCCAGGTTGGCTGCACCACTTGGGCAGGGTCATCCATCGCTTAATCCTTGCTAACGCATGCAATTTTCCCGTGTCTGAACCGTCAATCCATCAGTGGTGCGCCTGGGGATACGCATCGAGGGTATGTCGGCTGGATGTGACCGCGGGCCTGAGTCGAAAGGGGTTTTGGTGCGTGGAGCAATGCAACTTTGGGCGGGGAGCTTCGTAACGCTTTGAGGAAACCGTGCTCGCCCCGAAATGTATCGGGGGGGTGAAACGATTCATTCATCCTCGTTTTATCGAAAGGACAGAGGGTATGCGAAAGGTTATGGGATTTTCAGTGGTGGCGATGGCAATGGCCATGGCTGTGGGCCTGTCGACTGCTAGCTGGGCTGCCGCTGCAGCACCGACCCCGGCCGCGACCGCGACCGAGACCGGAACGCTCACCGGCAAGGTTGTGAAAGAAGATGGCAGCCCGGCCAAGGGCGCCTCGGTGACCGTCTCGGCGTTCGCGAACGCTGGCGGGCGGCGCGGTGGCGCTGGCGGCGCGGCTGGCGCGCCTGGCGCGGGTGGCCCCGGTGCGGGCGGACCGGGCGCTGGTGGACCGGGCGGTGGCGCAGCGGGTGGACCGGGTGGCGGTCGCGGAGCCCGTGGCGGCTTCGGCGGTCAGCCGCTGGTGCCTGCGGTCACCACGAAGGATGATGGCACCTACACGCTGGAAAAGGTTCCGGTTGGCGAAGTGCGCCTCCGCGCGACCCTCGCCCCCGAAGGTGCCGCTCCGGCGACGCCTCCCGCTGGCGGCGCGGCTGCCGGCGGTCCCGGTGGCGGTCGCGGCATGGGTGGCATGGCCCCCGGCACGCTGATGGCCAACTCCGATCCCGCCAGCGCGGTGGTCGTGAAGGCCAACGAAACCGTCAAGGTTGCCGACCTCAAGCTCGCCCCCTTCACCGGTCGCGGTAACCGCGGCGGCGCAGGCGCAGGTGGTGGCCGTGGCGGCGCCGGTGGCGGCCGTCGTGGCGGTGGCGGCGGCGCTGGTGGCGCTG
>CALCHA010000480.1 GCA_937901265.1 uncultured Phycisphaerales bacterium | reverse complement strand
GCCGTGATGCGGACATCGGACTGGCCCTGGGCATCGTCAACAACCGGCGCGCCGTTGGCCAGCGGCCACGTCTCGGGTCGCAGGCCCCCCCCCACCACGGCCATGCCTTCATAAAGCGAGGTGCGAGTCACCGCAGGAGCGCCGACGGTCGCCGGCAAGCTCACCGCGGCGACGCTGGGGGGCGGAGCCCCCCCATACTGGGCGTCAAGCTGGTTGTCATCCGAGAGATAGATGGCGTCATACCAGGTTCCCTGGACGGGCGCATCGCCGACGTTTTTGACCGTCCAGGTGACGGTCACCGGCGTGCCAGCCTTGGTCGGCGAGGAGATGGCGGCCGAGATGAGCTGTAAGTCCCCGGCCAGCAGGATGCGCTGCTCCAGGGGCTCGATCATAAAGGCGACCGTGCCGCGCCAAGCGGTGGCGAGTCGCTCCCAGCGCGACGGGGCGGCGGGGCCAGGCTGGAACAGGGGACTTCCCAAGGGCAAAAACGGCAAGCGAGCCCGGCGGGGTCCACGAGAGGCGGCGCGTCCCATGTTGGGTTCCTTCCCGGATACGCTGTTGGGCGGCCGCAACCGGTGGGGCGCAGCTCCGCTGACCACAAAAAGGCGACCTCGAAGAGGGGTGACGCTTGCGCCGCACCGCAGCACTGCCGCCGCGCCGATTGCCGCCGTCTCCACGTTCACAATTGCTTAACAGAACGGAAGATAGGGCTTATCAGGTCGCGGATTGCGACCCCGGACGGGGCACCCGGTTCTCATAAAATCAACGTACTTCGCTGTTGCAGTCTACACCGGATTCGCAAACCGGCAATATTTTTTTTAGAAGTGATGAGTTTTAACCACAGGATCCGCGCCGCCGAAACGTTCTCCACCCCGCATGCGGGCCGGGCGCAGGCCGTCGACGGATCTCTGCTGGCAGCCGATGCGTCAGAGCTTTACCCGGCGCAGGCGCAGTGCGTTGGCCACGACGGACAAGGAGCTGAAACTCATCGCCGCCGCAGCGATGATCGGGCTGAGCAGCCATCCGAATGCTGGATACAACACGCCTGCGGCAACCGGGATGCCGATGGCGTTGTAGATGAACGCAAAGAAAAGGTTCTGGCGGATGTTCCGCATTGTCGCATGGCTGAGGAGCCGGGCCTTGGCGATGCCGCGCAAGTCGCCTTTGACCAGTGTCACGCCGGCGCTTTCCATCGCCACGTCGGTGCCCGTGCCCATGGCGATTCCGACATGCGCTTGCGCCAAGGCCGGCGCGTCGTTCACGCCGTCTCCGGCCATCGCAACCTTTCGCCCTTCATCCTGAAGGCGTTTGACGATGGCCGCCTTCTGATCGGGCAGCACTTCGGCTTCGACGCGATCCACGCCGAGCTGGTGGGCGACGGCATTCGCCGTGGTGCGGCTGTCGCCGGTAAGCATGATGATCTCCACGCCATCATCCCGCAGCAGTTGCACCGCTTCCGCCGTCGTCGACTTGATTGGATCGGCCACGCCCACGAGGCCGGCGACCTTGCCGTCGACCGCGACAAACATCACTGTCTGGCCGCCCTGCTGAAGTTCCTCGACCCGCCGGTCCAAGGCCGTGGTGTCCGCCCCCTGGGCTTCCATCAATGCGTGATTACCCAACGCCACGGCGCGTCCATCGACCTGGCCCTTGACGCCCTTACCAGTGACGGATTCAAATCCCTGCATATCGACCAGTTTCACACCGCGCTCGCTGGCTCCGGCCACGATGGCGGCCGCCAACGGATGTTCGCTCCCTCGTTCGATGCTGGCGGCGAAGTGCAGGAGGTCCTGCTCCGACCATCCCTGGGCGGGCGTGAGCGACACCATTTTCGGTTTGCCTTCGGTGAGCGTGCCGGTCTTGTCCACCACCAGCGTGTCGACCTTTTCCAGAAGCTCCAAGGCCTCGGCGTTTTTGATGAGCACGCCCACCTGCGCGCCTCGCCCCACGCCCACCATCACGCTCATGGGGGTAGCCAAACCCAGCGCACAGGGGCAGGCGAGGCAGGGCGTTTACAGTGGATCCCTTTACCAGACTCACTTTTCAAATTTCGGAAGGGTTAGATATTGCAATTGAAAAGAGCTGGCGCGCCTGGCGAAGGCCAGCGCCGGCTCCCGCATTTATGGGGTCAATTATTTGCTGATGTCGCCGATGCCCTTTTTAACCGCTTTTTGCGTCGAGCTCGCTTTGGTGCAGCAACTCCCGCCCATCGAACAGGTCGATATTCCTTTCGCATCCGCTGTGCAGCAGTTGGCACCCATTGCTTTGCATGAGTCACCGCAACAGGCCAACGCCGCCGGAGCTGTGGTCACTGCTTTGTCGTCTGCGCCCAGCGCGCGAAATGAAAACATCGACGATGCTGCCAACGTCACAACTGCTGCGAATACGCTTAGAACTTTCACCATGAGCACTCTCCAGTAAGATCTTGACGCTGAGCCCGTGGCTACGTCGCCAAAGGTCAACTTGTGATCATCATTCCGTTTCACTTGTTAGCGAACACTCTAAAACGTGATCGCATCCGCCAAATCCATGAGCTTTTCGATCGGCACTTCGCCAATCAGGCAAACCCATCGATGCTCGCGTTCGGTCATCACCATGTGCAATTCGTTGACGGTCTGCACATGATACGCGACACCGTTGCGCACCATTGTGGGTGATTTGGGTGATTGCATTTGTGTCGCGTCGGCGACGACCATGGTGACCTTGCTGCCGCCATCATTCAGCAGGATACAGGCGACCTTTTTGTTGCCGATGTTCCGCATGCAGCAGGCCATGACGTGGGCTTTGGGCGGTTCGGGCAATTGCGGAAAATTGCCTGAGAGGGCGGCAATCGCGCGGTCAGCTTCCTCAATGGTATCGGCGTGCATCGTGGGGATTGCGCCGGAAAGGATATCGCGGTGCATCTGCGCCATCACCGCCGGCGAGGCTTGGGCCTCGCGGCCCTGCAACAGCGCAAACGACACCGTCGCAACCACCAGCAATGTCGCGGCAATTGCCGTGAGCGACGCCCACCAGCGCCCGCCTGATCTTGGCGGAGATGGAGGAAGTTGACGGCATAACGCGCGGTCGAGCCCCGTGGTGTCCACCGGCATTGCATGGAGTTTCTTGAGGCGACGCGCAATGGCCGCTTCTGTTTCATCTTCATATTCGTTTTGCATGGTCATCTACAATCTCCGTCCAGTGTGTCGTCCGGGATTATTCGCAACTCCAGAAACGCTCACCTGACCAAGCAGCCGCTCGCGGAGCATCTGACGCCCGCGGTGCGCCCGTGATTTGACGGTTCCCACGGGCACCTCCGTCACCACCGCAGCTTCGGCATGGTCCAACTGCTCGACATCCACGAGCAACAATGTCCAGCGAATTTCTTCGGGCAGATCGTGCAGCGCTTCGTGCACCATATGGGCGTCCAGATGGCAGGCACT
>CALCHA010000479.1 GCA_937901265.1 uncultured Phycisphaerales bacterium | reverse complement strand
CGCGCCGCCCCGCGAATTCCCACATCACGATTCCAGTGGCCGCCAGGGTGACGCGTGCGCCGTCGATCGTCACGCTGTTTCCCCGGGTGAGTAGCGTGACGTTCCTCGCCGTGGCCTCAACCTCGCCGCCGGCGCGGGTGTAGAGGCGCTGGCCCCAGACCGCAGCGGGCGTGACGACTGCGGCCGGGCGATACCGTGCGATGACGGGGCCGGCATCGCGCGCGTGGACTTCATCGAGGCCCATCAGCAGGATGCCAGCGACGCGGCCGGCACCCGCGTCGCGCAGCGCCGGCATCAGCGCGCGCTCCATGGGTGCCGCCACCTCCCGTGAACCAGCATCCACGACCCACACCGCGCCGTCGGGCATCCGCAGCACCATCGCACTGCCGATGCCGACGCGCAGTACTTCGATCCGCAGCGCTCCCTGGGGCGAGGTCCACGTATACCAACCTGCCACGAGCACCGCCGCGGCGACGGCCAGATTGAGGACCGCCGCCCGTGAGATGCCGATATGCCGCCGGCCCGCCCAGGCGATCCAGACGAGGAAGATCGCCGCCACCACCCACCACGCAGGGGCCCGCAGGCTCACGGCGCTGCCGGGGATCATGGCCAGGTGCTGGACCACCCAGACCATCATTCTTCCCGCGGCGGCCGTGAGCGGGGCGATCCATGCGGCGGCCGTGGTGCTGATTATTTCCACCGCCACCTGCAGCGCCGCGGCCAGCATGGCCAGGGCGACAAAGGGCAGGGCGGCCATTCCGGTGAGAACGCCCAGGGGATTGATCTGCTTAAAGTGGAACGCCACGAGGGGCATCGTGGAGGCCACGCCGATCGCATTGGCCACCAGCAGCGCGCAGAGCGTTTGCAGGAGTCGCACCTGCATCCGCGCAAGGCGTGTGTCGGCAAGTCGCGCCAGCGTTTTTTCGCGGTCCAGCCACGCCCCGAAGAGCGCCGCGTAGGCCCGCGCCGCGAAGATGATCAGCGCCGCGGTGCCGGTGAAACTGAGCTGCAGACCCGCGTCGAGCAGGTCCGCCGGTCGCCACAGCAGCACCACCAGCAGCGCTGCCGCCAGCATGTTGAGGTTGATCCGCGGCCGCCCCAGCATCCGGGCGATGACCACCATCACCACGGCGACCGCGGCGCGGATGACGGGCGGCCCGCAGGGGGTCGCCAGGACATAGCCGATGACCGCGGCGGCGACGAGCAATTCGCGCCAGCGCGGGCGCAGCGGCATCCAGCGCAGCAGCCACCACACGCAGGCCGCCACGAAGACCACGTGCGCTCCGGAAATCGCCAGCAGGTGGGCGACGCCGGCGGCGGAGAATGCCCGCGTGATGTCGTCAATCACGGGTTCGCGGACGCCCAGGAGCAGCGCCTCCATCGCGTATCCGGCCTCGACATCCTCGCGTGCGGTGTGCTCCAGCAGCTTGCCGCGGAGAAAGCCGCGCAGCCGCACGAGCCCCGATTCGCCGCCACTTCCCCGATCGATGACCAGGGCGCCCATCGCCCGCGGCACGCGGATCTGGGCGAAGACGCGGTCGGCCGCCAGCATCGTTCGCAGGTCCATCGCGCCGGGATTTTCGGGCTCCGGGGGCGTGGAGAGCCAGCCGTGGAGTTCCAGCAAATCCCCGCGGGAGACGGTGTCGCGCGTCTTCACACGCACCCACCCCGACGCCGGCCGCCAGCCGCGCTGCGTCAATACGCTTTCCGTGCGACCCACCCAGACTGCTCCACCGCGGCCCACATTGGCCGGCGGCACCGTGACTCGCACGCGCGCGGTGACGGGGGCCTCGGTGGATCGGGCAAAGCGTGCGATGCTGGCAGGCTCCAACGCGTCCTGGTTGATCCCCCACGTGGCGGCCCCGGCAAAGAGGATCGTCCCCGCGAGCAGCGCCCCGGCCCCACGCCACGCCGCTGCCTCGGCCAGCGCCCAGAAGGCCCAAGCAAAAAACGCCGCCGCCACCAGCCACACGGGCGGCACGTTGATCGAGCGGCCGACCGCCAGTCCCAGCACGAACGCCGCCGCCGCCGGAACCAGCGGTTGCCGCCACACCCAGGCTTGCGCAGTCCTCGCCACGGCGACCACCCTAACGCCCCCGCCGGCCCCGTCAATACTCGCCTTTGGCCAACGCCCGATTTCTCGCTACAATCACGACATGAACGTCAGCCTTTTTATCACGTGTCTCACGGATCTGTTCGCCCCGCAGGTGGGCATGGCCACCGTCCAAGTGCTGGAGCATTTCGGCTGCAAAGTCGATTTTCCCGAGGCCCAGACCTGCTGCGGGCAACCGCAGTACAACAACGGGTACCCCGGCGAAGCGCGCACGCTGGCCGAGCGAATGATCCGCGTTTTCAAAAACAGCCAGTACATCGTCACGCCGTCGGGGTCCTGCTGCGCCATGGTGCGCGAGCACTACCCGCTGCTGTTCAAGGATGACAAGCGCTGGGAGAACGACGCCCTCGAGTTTGTCGCCAAGACCTATGAGTTCGTGGAGTTCCTCACCAAGGTTCTTAAGGTCGATGTCGCCGGGCTTTCGCTGCCCAGCGAAACGGCCGTCACTTACCACTACACCTGCCACACGCGCGGGCTGCACATGGGCGAGGGGCCCTGCGTGGATATGGTCAAAAAGCTGGGGAACACCACCTTTGCGCCCTTGGAAAAGCATGACCAGTGCTGCGGCTTCGGCGGCACGTTTGCGGTCAAATACACCGATATTTCCGCGGCGATCGTCAAGGACAAGGTCACCTGTGGCAACCAGACGCAGGCCGACGTGATGATCGTGAATGATGCCGGCTGCGCGATGAACATCGGCGGTGCGTGTCACCGGTATGGTGCCCACTTCAAGCCGCGGCACGTCGCCGAGCTGCTTGCGGAGGCGATCGACAACCGGCATCCGCCCCAACCGAAAGGGTAGGCTGCCGTTTCATCCGCCGCGTCGTCCGCCGATCTGTTGTCCGCCGATCATGGCACATGAATTCCCGCATGAAGGCCCCCACCATGTCCATCACCGAATCTGATGTTGCTCCGCCCGCGAACGAGCCGCCCAACCCCAACCTCCTGTCCGACAACGACCTTAAACACCCCCCCCACGCGCGCGGTGCCGCGCTGCCGATCTTCAACCCCGACTTCAAAGCGCACGCCCATGAAGCCGCCCTCGACGAGCTGCTGCACGACGCCCACGAAAACTCCATCGTCAAGAACTGGTACGCGCGAGCCCGGGTTCTCGCCGCCGATCTGCCCGATGCCGATGCGCTCCGCTCTCTCGCGGGCAACCTCAAGGCCCACACGCTCGACCACCTCGATTTTTACCTTGAGCAATTCGCAGACAGCGTGGAAAAGGCGGGAGGCCACGTCCACTTCGCCTCCAACGCCGAGGAAGCGAACCAGATCGTCGTCGACATTGCGCGAAGGACCCATTCCAGGCTCATCGTTAAATCCAAGTCCATGGTCTCCGAGGAGACCGAGCTCAATCGTGCGCTGCTCGCCGCCGATCTGATCCCCATCGAAACGGACCTCGGCGAACTCATCGTGCAGATTGCAGGCGACCATCCCTCGCATTTGGTCTACCCCATCGTCCACATGCGGGCCAAGCAGATCGGGGAGGTCTTCGCCAAGTTCTTCAACGTCCCCTTCACCGACGATCCCAACGCCCTCGCCGAGATGGCCCGCGTTTACCTGCGCAATCGCTTTGCGGAGGCGGATCTTGGCGTCTCGGGCGTCAACTTCGCGTGCGCCGACACCGGCTCGATCTGCATCTGTGCCAACGAGGGCAACGCCCGCATGTGCACCTCGCGCATGCGCATCCACGTCGCCATGATGGGCATGGAAAAACTCATCCCGCGCTTCACCGACCTGCCGGTCTTCCTCAAACTCCTCGCCCGTTCCGCCGGCGGCCAACCGCTCACGCAGTATTCCAACATCATCACCGGCCCCAAACGCGCCGGCGAACTCGACGGCCCCGACGAATTCCACATCGTCATCATGGACAACGGCCGGTCACGTATCCTCGCATCCGACTACCGCGACACCCTGCGCTGCATCCGCTGCGGGGCGTGTCTGAATGCCTGCCCGATCTACCGCAAAGTCGGCGGCCACACGTATGGCTCGATTTACCCCGGTCCCATCGGCGCGCTGATCACCCCCCTGTTCAACGGCCTCGAGCACCACGAGCACCTGCCCCAGGCCACCACCCTGTGCGGTGCCTGCTACGAAGCCTGCCCCGTCAAAATCAACATTCCCGAAATGCTCATCGCCATGAAAGGCGACCTCAAACTCGTCGGCAAGGATCCCTGGTACGAAAAATATGTCTTCCGGCTCTGGACCATCGGCCTCAACGGCAAACTCCGCTACGTCCTCGGCCAGAAACTCCAACGCTTCGCGATGCGCCATTTCTTCAAAAAATCCAAGGACGGCTGGCTCACGAAGCTGCCCGGACTGGCAAAAGGGTGGACGGAGGTCCGCGACTTTCCGTTGCCGCCGAAGAAGAATTTTCGGGAGTTGTGGCGGGAACGGGGATTGAAAAACACCACATAGATGCCTCGATTTCTGTTGTACTGTACGTGTCATCGACGCCAGCAAATGAAGGGGTGCGCTGCCATGCCGATTGAATTATCGAGAATCAGCCCGATCCAGTCAGCTATGGTCCTAAACACTGAAGAGGGCCACTTCACTGGTGTCAAAGCGATAGGAGTTGCACCCAGGAAGCTGACAACGACATGGAAACCGTCACGCTGCTCGCTGACCGACTCTCCCTCTACGACCAACACCTCCTCGCCGCCCACCTCGCCCAAAACCTGAACCGGACTCCGTCGCGTTCCTCCCGCGCGATCGAAGGGCTCTGGAAGGATGCCGTCCCACCCGACTTCGACGTCGACGCCGCCCTCCGCGAAATCCGCTCCGAATGGCTCAAAGAATGGGGCGAGCGTAATGAATAGCAGCACCGCCTTGATTCGCTGACCATTTCAGCAATGATACAACCCATGCACACCAACCGCCCCTCCGCCTTCCTCAACCGTACGCCCCTCAGCGGCACCGCGCGCGAAGCTTTTATCGCGCGCATCCGCAAGAACCTTGACCATCCGGCAGGCCGCTCGCCGGAGCCGGGGGCGCCGCCGATGCTTGATCCGGCGATCCTGCGGCAGGTCGCGCCCGGCCCGGCCGGCGCGCCTGGCAACGTCGATCGCTGGCAGGAGAAGATGAACGGGAACAAGGCCACGGTGCATCGCCTGCCGGGCGCGGATCAGGCGGGCGTGCTGGCCGCGCTCGACGCCTGCCTCGCCAGGCACACTGTGACACGGGCCCTGCTCAACCTCCAGCAACTCGGCCGGCGCGCGGGGGAAAGCAGCGGCTACCCCATCGCCGAGCACCTGCACTCGCGCAACATCCAAACCACCGAATGGCCATCGGAATCCGCATTCGCCGATTCCTACCACGCCGAGGTCGCGATCACCGACGCCCCCGCCGGGCTCGCGGACACCGGTGCCCTGCTGGTCTGGTCGCACCAGAACTTCGGCCGCTCCTCCACGTTGGTCACGCCGATCCACATCACGCTGCTGCCCGCCTCGCGGATTCTGCCGGACCTGGTCGACGGACTGGAGTTTGTTCAGCAGCGGAACCCGGGGTTGCTGCCTTCGAATGTGGTGGTGATCAATGGGCCGTCAAAGACGGGGGATATCGAGATGAAGCTGGTGGTGGGCGTGCACGGGCCGAAGTTCATGTACGTGCTGCTGCTGGACGGCATTTGACGGCAGTCCGGCACCCCCCGCCCCCCACCGCTTCGTCACGGGCACCGCTCTGATTCCTTATTTGGCAGCCGCGAGGGCGGTGCGCTTCTCCGTGATCAGCTTCAGCAGCGCGTGCTGCGGATCGGCAAACTTCAACGTGCCTTCCTGCATCAGCGTGTCTTCCATCTTCTGCTGATCCACCTTCGCGTCGATGTCCGCCATCAGCGCCTTGGACGGCATGATGTCCACCTGCCGCGTGTAGGTCTTGTTCAACTTCTCCACCGCGTCATTGGTTGCCGGCGGATTGGTCTGAATGTCGCTACCCGCCAGCGCCTCGACATATTTGTCCGCCGGGTCGCCGGGGTTTTTCGTTCCGGTGCTCGCGAAGATGATCTCCTGCAGCATCGGCAGGTTTTTGTCCTTCCAGAATCCCTGGTTCTCCCGCCACATCCGCTTGGCGTTGAGAATCCCCACCATGCCCTGAGCCTCGGGAAGAAGCGTCGGCACATGCTTCTCAGTGTAGACGTCGACCCGGCTCACAAAAATGGAATAGACGCTCTTGAGCGCCTTCACCCCGCCGCCGTTGGTTCCCCGCGCCTGCGCCCCGCGCCAGATGTTGTCGCGCGCCACGCGGTACTGCCGCTGCGAAAAAATCAGCGTGACGTTGATCGTCACCCCCGCCGCCGCCACCGCCTCCATGGCATCGAGCCCCGCCTGCGTGGCAGGAATCTTAATCATGCGGTTGGTTTGATTCGCGGACCATTTTTTCGCCAGAGCGATGTAGCGTTCCACTTTCTGCTGATGCGGAATCGGTGCCTTGACGTCCTCCAGCAGCGGGTCCAGCTCAAAGGAAACATACCCGTCATTGCCCTTGGTCTGCTCCCAGACCGGCCGAAACACATCCTGCGCCTGCGTGACGAGCTTGTTGGTGAGTGCCCAGGCAATGTCCTCATCCGACAGGTCCTGCTGGATGAACGCCTGCAGATCCGCATCGAAACGACCCGTCTTGATCAGGTTGGAGATGATGATGGGGTTGGACGTCGCGCCGGTGGCCCCGGCGGCGCGATTTTTTTTCACAAGCTCCGGATCGATCGAATCGAGCCAGAGTTTCGTGCCGGTGGCGATCAGCGATTTGAGGGACATGGCGGTCTCCTTATGTGCCTGATTCGATCATAGCGGGTTTTGCGGGCGCTGGCGTCAGAAATAGCCTCATTTGAGAGGATCATTGGTCGTAGCTGTAGTAGAAGGGGCGATAGACGTTCGTGGCGGCGGCAGGCGGGCCAAAGAGGTGCGCCACGGCGTCTGGCCAGGTGGTGCGGAGAGGAAGCAGGACGAAGGACCCGGTGAAGGCCCGGGCAGTCGCGGCGTCAACGAGCGTCTCGGTGTCGCGGCCCTTTTCGCCGAGGCCGGAGATGGCGGCGTTCCAACTCAGCAGCGTCTGGCGGTCGGCGCGTTCAACGGCGACATCGGCGGGCTGGGTGAGCAGCGCGACGCCGGTGCCGGCGGGGGTGGTGAGGAGCGCAACCTCGGTGTGGCGGCGATTGCCCTGATAGCGGAGGTCGTCGTGGTTAAGGTTGAACAGGCCGAAATTATCGAGGCGGTCTTTTCCGGGATAGCCAGCATAGGGGCCGTCGCCGATGTAACGGAAT
>CALCHA010000478.1 GCA_937901265.1 uncultured Phycisphaerales bacterium | reverse complement strand
AGAGGAAAACCAGATCATCTTCCGGGTGCTCACGGAGCTGTTTGAGAGCAACACGCCGGTGGACGCGATGATCCTGCACTCGACGCTCAAGACCAAGAACCTGCTGGAACAGGTGGGGGGGATCGAATACATCAAGGACCTGGCCAACGCGGTGCCCACGAGCGCGCACGCGGAGTATTACGCGGCGATCGTCAAAGAGAAGGCGATGCTGCGGGCGCTGATCTCCGCATGCACCAGCACGCTGCGGGATTGCTACGACTCGGGCGACCCGGCGGCGACGGTGCTGGACCGCGGCGAGGGGCGGATTTTTGAAATTGCCCAGCAGAAAACCAGCAATCAGGCGGTGCCGCTGACGGACGTTCTGCACGAGACGTTCGAGATGCTGGATCGGCAGACGGGGGAGCATCTGTCGGGCGTGCCCAGCGGGTTCATTGAGCTGGACAACCTGACAAGCGGACTGCAGCGCGGGGAAATGATCATCATTGCGGCGCGGCCGTCGGTGGGGAAAACGGCCTTCGCTATGAACATGATTGAATATGTTGGCATTGACCGCGAGAAGCCCTGTGCGGTGTTTTCGCTGGAAATGTCCAAACAGCAGCTGGCGCAGCGCATGTTGTGTTCGCGGTCCGGGGTCGATTCGCACAAGCTGCGGCGCGGGATGCTCTCGAAGCAGGATCGCGACCGGTTGAGTTATGCCGTTGGCGAGCTGGCCAAGGGGCAGGTGTTCATCGATGACACGCCGGGGCTGACGCTGATGGACCTGCGGACCAAGGCCCGGCGGCTGAAGCTGCAGTACAACATTGAGCTGATCGCGCTGGATTATCTGCAGTTGATGGAAGCCCCGGGGCGGGCGGACAATCGGCAGCAGGAAATCGCGACGATTTCGCGCGGCGTCAAAGCGCTGGCCCGCGAGTTGAACGTGCCGATCCTGTGCCTCTCGCAGCTGAACCGGGCAAGCGAATCGGAGCAGCGGCTGCCGCGGACGAGCGATTTGCGCGAAAGCGGTAGCATTGAGCAGGACGCGGACGTCGTGATGCTGCTGCACCGCGAAGCGGTGATGCACCGCGGCGACCAGGAGTGGATGGATGCGAACCCGGACAAGATCAACGAGGCGCTGATCATCGTCGCCAAGCAGCGCAACGGCCCCTGCGACAATGTGAAGCTGACGTTCCTGTCGGGCCAGACGCGGTTTGTGAATTACAATCCGGGGGTGTGAGGGGGAATGACAAATGGGCAAACGACAAATAGGGGTGCGGCGTACAATAGTTGTTGATTTCCCGGAGGCCTCCATGACGACGTTGGAAGTTCATTTTCCTGACGAGTTGGCCATGCGACTGGACGAGTTGGTAGGCGCGGGTCTGGTAGCGGATCGGAACCAGGCGATCATCGAGGCGCTGCGCCGGTTTCTCGAGGCACACCGTCCGGAACTGATGGAGTCGCAGATGCTGGCCGACGTGGAGTGGGGCCTGCATGGAAAAGAGTGAGCCGGCCGTTGCGATCTGCGACGCCGGGCCGATCATTCACTTGGATGAGCTTGGCGCGCTGGATCTGGTGGAAGGGTTTGCGAGGATTCTCATTCCTGCCGCGGTGCTGGGGGAAATCGCGCGGCATCGTCCACGGGTCGGCATCATGTCGATTACTCAGGGTGAAGCCGTTCCCGATACATCCAGCATTTCTCCTGGACTGGCGGCGCTTGCCACGGCGTTCTCGCTGGACAGGGGCGAAACGATGGCATTGGCGGTGATGGAGGTCCATCCCGGAGCCACGTTTCTGACGGATGACAGTGCCGCCCGGCTGGCGGCGGAGTCGCGCGGGGCGCGAGTTCATGGAACGCTGGGGTTGCTGGTGCGGTCGATCCGGCGGGGGCACCGCACGCACGAGCAGGTGGTGGAACTGCTGCAAGCGCTTCCTTCTCGTTCCACGCTGCACGTGTCGCAGCGATTGCTGGCGACCGTCATCGCACGGGTAAAACAGTTTCGCGGGGGCTGACGGAAACAAAACAATTGTGCCGTCCAGCCGCAGGTGGAGCGGAAGATCGCTTCGCCGCATACGGACATTTGCCAGACGCTGGATCCGTAGCAGAAGCGGACGCGGGATGGGTGACATAAGGATTTGCAGACGAACCGGATGCCGCCGGAGGCGGGCCGGCCACGGAGCGGCGAGGGATTTCGTGAAGCGGCGCTGGGGCGCGGGGGTATGATGGGAGAATGAAGCGGATGCGATTACCGATGATCATTGCGGTGGCGGCGACGCTTCTGTTGTGGGGCGCTATTGGGTGGCTGGCGCCGCGGCAGTATCCGTTGCGGCGAGCGACGGCGGCGGAGTTCTGGAGGGCGACGACCGGGGTGGATCTGGGGGAGTCAGGGAATGGGTACGTTGCGTATGCGGTGCGTGATCGCGATCGGATCATCTTTGGCAACCAATATGAATTCACCCATTATGGAGACTTGCCGTATCAAATGGTTTCGGTGAGCGAAGCAGAGCGGGATTTTGCGCAGGTAAAAGCGGCGCTTGCGAAGCGTGCCGGGCAGAATGGGCCGGAAAATTTTGCAGCGGACGGATACGCGGCGTGGGTGAGCGAGGGCGGTGAGAGGTGGCAGGACAACGGGGTGGGGGTGACCAGTTTGCTGCACCAGATCGAGAAGGCACGGGCAGGAGAGGTGGGGATGTGGCCGGAGCATGGCGGGGCATATGCCGAGCGCTTTCGCGAGGGTCTCCAGCGCG
>CALCHA010000477.1 GCA_937901265.1 uncultured Phycisphaerales bacterium | reverse complement strand
GTATTCGCCGAGGAGGGTGACCTGCTCCGCGGAAATAAGGAGGGTGGTGTGGCGCGGAAGGGCGCCGGCGAGGTAATGAAGGGTGTGGGTTTTTCCGGTGCCCGGGGGACCGTAGAAAAGCAGGCCCTTTTTACGGGACTGGCCGAGGGCACCGATTTTTTCGCGGCGCTGCACGAAGCCCAGGATGTTGCGGTCGAGGAGTTCGAGCGTGGTGCGCGGGAGGATGACCTGCTCGCGCGAGACCGGGCGGAGCTTGTGGACCTTGAGTCCGGAGGATTGGCCGGTGTAGGGAGAGACGGCGTCGAAGGAGAGAACTTTGCCGCGGTAGGAGCGGGATTCTCGCACAGCTTTTTCGAGAGCGGCGAAGAGCGCGTCGACGAGGGCGAGGTTGGCGGGCGTGGTGGCGATCTCGACGAGCAGCGGGCCGCCGCCGCAATAACGCTCATCGCCCTGGGCGACGACCATGGCAGCTTTCTGGCCCTTGTGGGTGACCAGCCAGAGCGCGGACTTGAGGCAGCGGACCGGGGCGGCTTCGCCGATGTCGACCTCTTCAAACTGCGGCGGCGCGAGGATGACGGCGGAACTGCCGGCGAGCATGGCGGTGAGCGAGATGGGCTGCATGTAGGCGGAGTGGAGGCCGGCGAAGCGTGCGACCTGCAGAGTGTTGGCGGAGGGAGCGAGGAGTTCGTCGAGGGCGCGCTGGACGTCAGCGCGCATGCGCGGGGGGAACTTGCGCTCGGAGACGGTGACGTCCTTGACCTGGGCGCCGAAGTGCTTGCGAACGGCGCGGCCGGCGGGGTCGCGCACCATGCTCAAGAGGCCCATGGCTGCTCCTTTTCCCATGCGAAGTGATGGCTATCTTAACCGCCGCCGCTGGGGCGGTGCATTTCGAAAAGCTCCGCGACTTCGGCGTAATCCGCGAGGTAGCCGCAGCGGGCGATGGTGCGGGCCCTGGTCATGTCGAAAAGGCCATCGGCGGTGAGGTAGTCGGTGTGGATATGCACGGCGACGACCTGGCCGAGGATGAGGGTGTTGTGGGTGGGGCGTCCGGCGAGGTTCCGGATCGGGAGGATGTCCGTGACCTTGCACTCGAAGCTGGCGGGGGAGGCGGCGACGCGCGGGGGCTTGACCAGCATGCTGGGGGCGGGCTCGAGACCGGCGAGTTCAAATTCGTTGGTTTCATGCCGCACGGCTGCGGACGTGAGGTTCATCTGCGCGGCGAGCGGGCGGGTGGCGAGGTTCCAGACGAATTCACCGGTCGCTTCGATGTTGCTCTGGCTGTCTTTGCGGCCGCTGCTGGAGAAGCCGATGATGGGCGGAAACTCCGAGAAGGCGTTGAAGAAGGAATAGGGCGCCAGGTTGACCCGGCCGGCGGAATCCATGGAGGAGATCCACCCGATGGGGCGTGGGGCGATGATCGCCTTGAAGGGATCGTGGGGGAGGCGGTGACCTTGCTGGGGCTGGTAGGAGTGGATGGGCATGGGGGAATCATAGGCGCAGGACCATCCTAGCGGCGAGAGGCGTCCTATGATGAAAGGTTCCTTATGGAGGATGTCGATGCGGTATCTGATACCGGTGTTGCTTGGGGCAGTGGGGATGATGATGGCGTTTCCCTGGTTCGGCGCCAGCGGGGCGGGGCGGGACATGGCGGCGGCGACCTTGCCGACGGTACCTAAGGGGATGGAGGAGGCGACGTTTGCGGGGGGCTGCTTCTGGGGCGTGGAACAGGCCTTCAAGCATGTGCCGGGGGTGCTGTCGACAACGGTCGGTTACACCGGGGGCACGACGGACCATCCGACGTATGCGGACGTGTGCACGGAGACGACGCACCACGCGGAGGCGGTGCTGGTGGTGTTCAATCCGTCGCAGGTCAGTTACGCCGAGCTGCTCGATGCGTTCTGGAGCTGCCACGATCCCACAACGAAAGACCGCCAGGGGCCGGACGTTGGCGATCAGTACCGCTCCGCCATCTTCACACACAGCGACGAGCAGGCCCGGCTGGCGGCGTCATCGCTGAAGGAAGTGGATGCACAGAAGGTTTTCGATGACAAGATCGTCACCGAGATCGAGCCCGCCAAGGCCTTTTGGCCGGCGGAGGGCTATCACCAGGATTATGCCACCAAGCAGGGCGTGGTGTGCCACACGCAGGGACCGGCGAAGGTGAAGACGCAGTTGGGCGTGATCGCAGGGGCGGCGCGCAAGGCGCTGCCGGCGCTGCCGCGGTAAAGGGGGGTTACCGCCCGCGGAAGCGCACCATCAGGTCATCGCTGTCGCGGCAGCGTTCGAGCATTTCGCTCAAGCGCAGGAGGAACGCCTGCTGCGGATTGGACAGCGGGAGGGTGAGCAGGGCGGCCACTTCCTCCAGCAGGCGCAGGCTCTGGATGCGGTTGAAGAGGGTCTCGCCGCTGGGATCCAGCTCGCCGAGGCGGGCGCTCTCGGCAGGCAGGTCGAACGCCCAGGACTCCAGCCAGCCGTCGCACTCGCGGATTTCGTCGAGGATGGTGCCCTGGTCGAGGAGATGGACAAGATAGGCCATTGTTTTGTCCTGTGGAAAGGGTCGGTGAGGGCCACCAGCTGCCGCGGCATCAGCCCTGGAGCGACTGGCGGTACTTGCCCGGGGAGCCGCCGGCGATGTTCTTGACCTGGCGGGGACCGAAAAACCGATCGCGGTAGCCCATGGCGGCGGCGACGGATTTGAGGGGAAGCTGCGACGAGGCGAGCAGA
>CALCHA010000476.1 GCA_937901265.1 uncultured Phycisphaerales bacterium | reverse complement strand
GGATGCGGTGAGATCCTTCGAAGAGCAATGATAACTTTCTCACGGAGGTGGCGCGGAGGGTGTATCCGACGCCGGGTGTTTGGCTTTTTCGCGAAAGCTGGCGAGCTGCTGGTTGATGAGTTGCTGGCGCAGGCGAAGGTTGTTCCAGTTGGCGTCGCGGTGGCGGCGGGCGGCAAGGAAGCGGAAGCGGAGGAGAGTGCCCGCGATGAGGATGGCAATGAAAAGGAGAATCAACCAGAGCATGGCGCCTTTCGTTACCCGCCCGTGCCCGCTGCTGCCTGCCCGCCCGATCGACGGAAACAGGGATTGGCAGCAACCATCATAGCAGGACGCCGTGAAGGGCGGCGGAATGCGCAGCGGGGGTGCGGCGCTGCGACGGCTTATCTGCGCCGGGTGGAGAGTTCCTGAAAAAGAGCATCCGCTGCGGCGAGGGCGGCTTGAGGGGTCAGATCGGTGTGGATGATGTGGCCCATTTTGCGCTGCGGCCGCGGAGACTTGTTGTACAGGTGCAGCGTCGCCCGCGGGTCGGCGAAGAGCGCGGGCCAATCGGGTTCGGTGGGGCCGTTGTGGGCATCGGGGTGCCAGAGGTCGCCGAGCAGGTTGGTCATGACTGCGGGCTGCAGGAGCGGCACTTCATTCACCGGGCGCGGGCCGAGCGGGAGGTTGCAGATGGCGGCGATGTGCAGTTCAAACTGCGAGCGCGCGGTGGCGCGCAGGGTGACATGGCCGGAGTTGTGAGGGCGAGCGGCCAGTTCGTTGATGCGGACGTCGCCGTCGCCGAGCACGAACATTTCAACCGCCAGAAGCCCGACGTTGTTGAGCGATTCAGCGATGGCGGCGGCGAGGGCGCGGGCGGCTTTTTCGGTGGCCTTGGGGAAGCCCGCGGGCAGCAGCGTCTGGTGGAGGATGCCGTTCCTGTGTTCGTTTTTGAACATGGGGAATGTCGCGCGCTGCCCGGAGGGGTTTCGCGCGACGATGACCGAAGCCTCCGCGACAAAGGGGACCGCTTGTTCAAGCAGCAGCGGCCTGTCGCCGAGGTCGGCCCAGGCGGTGGCGGCGTCGGCTTCGGAGCGCAGCCACAGTTGCCCTTTGCCGTCGTAGCCGCCGGTGGCGGTTTTGGCGACGACCCCCAGGGCGGAGTGCTGCGCCCCCCCACCTTCCGGCGTGCTCAGCCGATAGTACGCGGGCAGGAGCTCTTCCGGCCCATCGACAATCGCGAAAGGCCCATGCGGAAAGTGGTGCGCGGCGAAAAGCGATTTTTCCTTCCGGCGGTCACGGCACACCGCCTGCACCGCGGACGACGGAGCCACACGGCAGGTCCCGAGCGCTTCGGCGGCCTGCAGGACCTCGGGGGGGACCTGCTCGAATTCGTTGCTGAGGACGTCGAGCGCTTCGGCAAAGGCGGCCACCGTCGCGGGGTCGTGCGTATCTCCGACGACATGGCGGTCGGCCCAGCGGGCGGCGGGGTCATCGCCGGAGGGGGAGAGCACGTGGGTGGTGTAGCCCATGCGTCGCGCGGCTTCGCACAGCATGGCCCCCAGTTGGCCGCCGCCGAGAATGCCGATGGTGGAGGGCGGGAGGATGATTTGTTCAAGTTTCAAGTTTTGAGTTTCACGTTTCAATTTTTCGGTTTCACGTTTCGAGTTTCGCGGAGGGAACGGGGGATTCGTTGAGAACCTTGTTACTGTTGGCCGTGCGGTGGGCTTGGAGGGCAGAGTGGATGTCGGGGTGGGTGGCGGCGAGGAGTTGGGCGGCGAAGAGGGCGGCGTTGATGGCGCCGGCCTTGCCGATGGCGAAGGTGGCGACGGGAACGCCGGCGGGCATCTGGACGATCGAGAGCAGCGAGTCGATGCCGTTCAGGGTGGCAGATTGAACGGGGACCGCGAGGACCGGGAGGAGGGTGTGGGCGGCGGTCATGCCGGGAAGGTGGGCAGCGCCCCCGGCGCCGGCGATGATGGCGCGCAGGCCGCGGGAGTGGGCGGATTTGGCGTATTCGGCCATCAGGTCCGGGGTGCGATGGGCGGAGACGATTTTGAGTTCGAACGGGATGCCCAGGCCCCGAAGCGTGTCGGCCGCGTGCTGCATCGTGGGGAGATCCGAGGAAGAACCCATAATGATGCCGATGAGCGGGGCGGAAGGAGGGCTGGCGGTGAGGAGAGACATGGCGGCCTCATGGGTGAAAAGGAAGGGAAGAAGATACACGAAGCAGCGCGGGCGAGGAATGGCAGGCGCAGTCTTTTCCGAGGGGGTGAGGATGGGGTATGATGCAGGGGCTAGTGGTCGGAAAGCAAGGAACCTCGGTGACCGCGACGGTATCGTTCGTATTTTTCTGGGTGTGGCTGGCGGCGATGGTCCTGGCGATCTGGGCCGCGCGCATTGGGCAGCGCTTCGGGGTGCGTTTGCCGCGGAAATGGGTGGCCCAGCGGGAGGCGGAGGGCTATCCCCGCGTCGCCGTCATTTTGCCGATCAAGGGGGTGGATGATGACACTTTGCCCAACGTGCGCGCCCTGCTCGATCAGGATTACCCGGCCTATCGGCTGATTTTTGTGGTGGAGTCGGAAGAGGATCCCGTGCTCGGGCTGCTGGAGAAGCTGGCCCAGGAGGAGAGCCGGGTGGAGCTGGTGGTGGCGGGGCTGGCCGAGCATCGCGGACAGAAGGTGCACAATCAACTCGCGGGGGTGGAGCGAACGACGGAGCGGGACGAGGTGCTCGCGTTCATGGATGCGGACGCCAAGCCCGGGCCGCACTGGATCCACAACCTGGTGATGCCTCTGACCTATGGTGAGCACATCGGTGCGACCACCGGCTATCGCTATTACATCCCGGTGACGCCCCACACGGCCAACAAGATCGTGTCGGTGCTCAACGCGATGGTGGGCGCATTGCTGGGGCCCTATCGGCGGACGTTCGCCTGGGGCGGGTCGATGGCGATTCGCCGAAAGGATTTTTTTGGCTACGGCCTGCATGATCTGTGGCAGGGGGCGCTCTCCGATGATTATGTGCTTTCCTATTGCGTGAAGAACGTCGCGAAGCGCAAGGTGCAGTTCGTGGCGCAGTGCCTGGTGGCGTCGGATGCAAACTTCAACTGGGCGTCGCTCTTTGAGTTTGCAGTGCGGCAGTACCGGATCACCAAGGTCTGCGCGCCCTGGGTCTGGCTGACCGGCGTGGGCGGAGCGGTGATCTACCTGGCGGCGTTTTCCTACACGCTGTTCAACGTGATCTACGGATTTTTTACCCCCGCGATGATGCAGGGGGAACATCTGCGGCAGATGGCGATGTTCTCGGCGCTCTACGGCATGTCGATGCTGCGCGGGTACCTGCTGGTCCTGGGCGGACAGCGGTTGCTGCCGGACCACAAGGAAGCGATTCGCTCGACATTGCCCTGGGCGACGATTGGTTTGCCGTGGTGCTATGTGATCAATCTGGTGGCGTTGATCGGGAGCGGGTTCGGGCGGACGATCGTGTGGCGTGGGGTGACCTACCGAATGGTCTCGCGGCTGAAGACGGAAGTGGCGCGGCCACGGGGGGCGGTGGTGGATGCGCGGCGGGCGGAAGTGGTGGTGGGCGAAGGGATCGGGGATCGGGGTTAGGGCAAGCTGCTTTTCAAGCGAAGGTGTCGAGGAGGGAGCCCAGGCCGGTGGCTTTGGCCACGAGTTCGTCGC
>CALCHA010000475.1 GCA_937901265.1 uncultured Phycisphaerales bacterium | reverse complement strand
AAAAGCCGTTGCCCTGGACGGCGAGATTGGTGGAGACCCCGGTGACCTGGAGGGAGCCATCGCCGAAGTCCCGGGAGATGGCACCCGCCTGGGTGCCCAAACCGATCTGGAGGGGGTTTGTGCCGCCGAGGTTTGCGGAGGGGGCCGTGCCGTAGGAGAAATTTTCCAGGAACTGGGTTTTGAAATCGAGGCGTGAGGATTTGAAGCCCACGGTATTGACGTTGGCGATGTTGTTGCCGACGACGTCAATCTGGGACTGGGAGGTGGAGAGACCGGAAAGGCCGGTGGTGAGAGAAGAGGTGAAGCCCATGGAATCTCCGAGGTATGTGAAAGCGTCAGCCGCAGCGGCGACGCGGTGTTGATAAACACGACGTGATGGGGCGAACTCCGCCGCCCCGATGGATCACGCCGCGCACGAGATTGGCGGACCGCATAGGTGCGGGCCGTGTAAAGTCGAATCAGGCGCCGGCAGGCGCGGTGGTGTTTCCGCCGAGGGACTGAAGGAGCTGCAGAAGCTGATTGGCGGCGGTGGACGAGGGGTCGCCGGCGGCGGTGCTGGTCGTGCCGGCCTGGGCGAGGGCGCTGGTATCGGCGATGCTGGTGATGTTCTGCATGGGAAGCGTCTGGCCGCTGTCGAGTTCCAGATAAACGTTCTTATCGACCACGCGGACCGAGGTGACATTCCCGGTGACCGAATCGCCGGTCGTGGCGATACCGTTGACCTGCTTGCCGATGAGGTTGCCGGCGGCACCAATCGATTGCTGGAGGGTCAGCGAGGAAATATTCGTTTGCATGTCCTGGTTGGACTGGAGCTGGCTGATCTGCGACATCTGCGTGAGGAGCTGGTTGGAATCGGTCGGGTTGATGGGGTCCTGATGGGCGAGCTGCGTGAGCATCACCTTCATGAAATCGGACGAGCTCATGGCGCCGGAACTGGTCGACGACGACGCCGGGGGGAGGGTGGTGGTCGTGTTGTTGTTGACGGTGGAGACGGCCATTTTTTGCTCCTTGCGTGGTTTTCAGGCGACGACGTCAATGGGGTCGGCCTGGGTCTTCTTCCAGAGTTTGGCGAAGGCGGAAGCTTCGGGGCGGCGGCGGTCCTCACGGGACGACTGGCCGGAGCCTTCGCGGGAGTATTCGCCGGCGCTGCGGCCCTCGGCGCCCGAGCCGCCAAGGTTGTTGCCGCTGGTCGATCCCCCCTGACTCGGGGTATCCGGGGAGGCGTTGACGGCGAGCTTGTCGACGGCGACACCCTGCGATTCCAGCGTGGCTTTTAACTTATCGAGATTGCTATTTAGCAAGTCACGTACCGACTCGTTCGCTGCCCTGAAATGGGCAGTCAGGGCCCCGTTTTCAAGCGAGATCGAAACGTGCAATTTCCCCAGATTCGGCGGTTCGAGGCTGATTTCGGCCTTCCCGGCGCGGGAATCGAACTTGGACCGCAGCCCCATGACGATCTGGTCGAACGTGCCATCGTTGTCTCCACGCGGCGAATCCTGCGCGGCGGCGGCGGCAGCGTTTGCGCTTGTCAAGGCAGGGTCAGCGCTCTTTTGCGCGACCGGCGGCAACACCGCGGGCGCCGGGTCCGAGTTGGCGGCGGGATCCTTATGTTCCTCCCGGCCGGGCTTCGCAAACGTGGCGGAGGGCGCTGCCGTGGGCGCGGCGTTGACCAGGGCGGCAATGTCGGGCGGAAGTTGTGCGAGGCCGGGATCCGTCGGCGATTGGGCCAGCGCCCCGACGTCGGTATCGCTCGAGGGTTCATCGGGATGAACCTTGGGCTTGGCGATCGGCGGCGCTGCTGGCGGCGGGGCCGGCTGAGGCTGGATGGCGGCGAAGGTTTCCGGCGGGGTTTCCGCGGCCGGCAGCTTTTCCTGCGGCATTGGATTCTGTGGAAGTGCCGGCGGTGCGGGTTTGCCGCCGACTTGTGCCGCGGCCCTGTCGCCAGCCGAAGCGGAGTCCTTGGCGGACGGCAGGGGCACCTTCTCGACAGGCGGAGCAGGAAGCGGCGGCCGCGCGGCGAGGGCGGCCTGCGCCGCGGCTGCGGCCTCGGCGGCGGCGTCATCGGCCGGCTGCGGGGCATCCTTCTTTTTCACCGGCTTTGCAGACTCATCGCTATCCGTATCCGTGGCGGCCGCCTCGGCGGTCGCCGGGGCGTGTGCCGCGGTTTGCTCGTCGGCGGCATCGGTGGCGTGATCGTGATTTTTCGTCGACGGCGAGTCCCCCTCCCTCGTCTTGGCAACGGGCTTGGCCGGTTTGGGTGGCGGCGCTTTGACCGGGGGCGTCCACGGCGTTTGCGCCGCGCGAAGGGTTTCCGCGAATGCCGGAAGAGACGAATTCGCCGGAGGATTGTCCATCGTGGCAGAGGAGGGGGAGGGGACGCCGGCCGCGAAGGCGAAGGTGGAAGGGGTCGTGGTGATCGCTGGCATGAATACCTCGTCAGGAGCCGGCGGAGTTCGCAGCCGTGGGAGGCACCCCTGCAGAATGGGTGCCAGTGGTGCGGATGTGCTCGAGGACTGTGGCGATGAAGGCCTGTTCCTCGGGCGTTTGGAACTCTCCTATGATCTTTCCGGCCCGGTCGGGGTCCATGGCAAGGAGAAAATGAGAAACGGTGTCTACCCGCTGAAGCGTGGGGATGGTGAGGAACAAGTCCTTGATCTGCGTGGGTTTGAGGGTGTCGTAGAGCGCGAGCGTTTTCTGGAAGCCGTCGTTTTGGGTGAGCGAAGTGGTCGCGGCGACACGCTGATCAAACGCCTTCTTGTCCTTTTCAAGGGAGTCGAGCTTCACCGCGAACGCGGACTGCTCCCGGGCGAGCAGTTCCTGCCGATGCTGCAGGTCTTGCGCCTGCGTTTGCAGCCGCAAACGTTCCTGCTCCATCGCCTGATGGGCGAACGCCAGGCGGTCTTCGGCAGACGCACCCAGCCCGGTCGCCATATCGCCAGCCTGCGTCGTGGGCCCCGTGGCCGCGGCCGGTGCAGTCGCCGGCGCCGTCTTGTCGAGCAGGTCATTGACCTGATCGCGCAGGCTCGCCGGGGCGCCGGGGTGGCGGAGAAGATCCGCGATGGTGTGGGCCTTGGCGCTGTCGAGGCGGTTGGTCCCCACGAGAAATCCGATGACCCCCAACAGGATCAGAAGGTTGAGAAAGGCGATGAGGGCGAAGAAGGAAGCAAACTTTTTCATGCGTCACCTGCGGGGGTAAGGAAATCCTCGGAGCGGTGGGAAGCGGCAGCGCTGGCGCGCTCCAGTTCGGCGAGAGCTTCACGCATGGCGATCTGCGTGCCGATCTCGTCCATCTGGGCGGCGTCCTTGCGTTCAAGCTCTTCGAGCCAGCGGGCGTGCTGCTTTTCGCGAAGTTTTTCAATGACTTTGCGGGCCTTCGCGGCTTCCAGAAGCCCGGCGCGGGCAACCGCCAGCTTTTGTTCGGCGGCACCGAGCTTCTGCGCCGTCAGCGCGATCTGCATGTGCAGGTTGCCCACATAGCGCTTCCCAAACGCGATGGCCGCCATGTCCAGGTTCCCGGTGAGCTGCGTCGTCGTCAGCGCGCGATTCTCGGCCACGATGCGCTGCTGGGCGGCCTGGATGATCGCGAACAGCTTCTGGATTTCCTGCTGCGCCACCGCGAGGTGACGCTGCTGGTCCTTCTCGATCTGGCGGCGGTGCTCGAGGAGGGCCTCGAGGCGGAAGTGGAATTTCGGTTGAGCCATGGGTTACCACCAAAGCGGACGAGAACGGGCCAGGGAACGACAGCATGGACGCGGATTACTTTTTTCGTTGCGGGGTGGAACGGGCTTGCTGCTCGATGAGCTTGGCATCCTTTTCAATGCCGTTGCAGAGCGTTTGCAGCTGCAGCTTGGTTTGTTCGTACGCGCTGGGCGCGTCGGTGGATTGCTGGAGAAATTCCAGGATCCGGGGGTAGCTGCGCACCGCCAGATCGTTGAGGGGATTCGCACCCGGCGTGTAGGCCCCGATGTTCACGAGATCCTCAATGTCTGCATAGGCGGCGAGCAGCTGGTTGATGCGGCGAGCCATCTGCTGGTGCTCCTTGTCGGTGACTTCCGTACGCACTCGGGAGATGGATTGGAGCACCCCTACCGCCGGGAAGTGCCCCTTGTTGGCGAGGTGGCGGTCCAGCCAGAGGTGGCCGTCAGTGATGCCCTTGACCGCGTCGGCGATGGGCTCATTGAAGTCGTCGCCTTCCACGAGCACGGTGTAGAAGCCGGTGATGGAACCCGTGTCCGTTTTGCCGGCACGTTCGAGTATTTCGGGGAGCAGCGCGAAGACCGACGGGGTATAGCCCTTGGTGGCGGGAGGCTCGCCGACGGAGAGGCCGATCTGCCGCTGTGCCTGCGCCATGCGCGTGAGCGAGTCGAGCAGCAGCAGAACATTGAGGCCGCCATCACGGAAATACTCGGCAATGGTGGAGGCCACGCGCGCGGCGCGAACCCGCAGGATGGGTGGATCGTCCGCGGTGGAGACCACGACGATGGCGCGGCGCAGGCCCTCTTCGCCGAGGGAATGCTGGAGGAAGTCCTGCACCTCGCGGCCGCGCTCGCCGATGAGCGCGATCACGGAAATGTGCGCCGAGGTGTTCTTGGAGATCATCGACATCAGGGTCGACTTTCCGACGCCGGGGCCCGCGAAGATGCCCATGCGCTGTCCGAGCCCGCAGGTGAGCAGGCCGTCGATCGAACGGATCCCGGTGGAAATGGCCGTGTCGATCGGAACGCGCCGCATGCAGTCGATAGCGCGAACGTTGATCGGGCGATGCTCGGGGAGCTTGACCGGGCCCTTGCCATCAATGGGCCGGCCCAGCGCGTCGATGACGCGCCCCACGAGCAGGGGCGAGCAGGCGATGCGCTGAAACGTCGACTGCGCGTGAACGAAATTGCCGCGGGCGAGGCCATGCAGGGGCCCCAGCGGCATGATCATGGCGTGCTGATTCTCAAAGCCCACGACCTGCCCCGGAATGCGGACGCCCCGTTCATTGACGATTTCAACCGCAGAATCAACCGGAACGGGCAGGTCCGCCACGCGAACCGTCAGGCCCCGCACGGACTCAACCTGCCCCCGAATCCCTTTGGGCTCGATGGAAGGAAGCTGGTTGATGTAGGCGTCGAGAAGTGTCATTGATTGTCCAGTTTCCATTATTCATTATTCATTATTCATTTAATCGGTCAGCGAAGTCGTTTTTGCGTGCTTGCTTATGAACGCTTTTTCTGAAGGGCTTGCAGCTTGCGTTTGGTGGTCCACCAGGAGGCGGCAAATATTGCGGTAAGCTCGTCAGCTTCCGACTGCAGGGCGGAAAGGCGAGACGCCTTCATGATGCCTGCGGCACCGGTGAGGTCGAGCCAGAAGGCGGACTCGTCGGACTCTTCCAGGACGACGCCGAGTTTTGCCAAGAATTCCTTCAGGGAACGGGCACGGCAGGCCGCACGATAGTTCGCGCCGACAGCGGTCCCGGCACGGAGAAGCTGGTCGCCGACGATGCGGGCTTCCCGTGATCGCGGCAGCGATCTGACCAACTGGATAATTCGGAGTTCGAAATCTCGAGTTCGCTTCTTGAGCGCCTCGGTCGCCCGTGCGTAGTTCGTCACCGGAAGTCGGTCGTCAGGCATCGCAGCAGCACCTCCAAATGAACAATGAATAATGCACACTGAATAATCAGTCCGCCGCCAGCAACTGATCCGCAATCCGCTCCAGCTGCGTCTCCAGCCTTGCATCAATCTGCCCCGCGCCAAACTCCGTCAGCACCCCGCCGGGGCTGACCGCGGGGTCGCCCACCAGTTCCACCGAGGCCGTCGTGCGGATCTTCGCCAGAAGCACCGGCAGATACGCCGCGAGCGTCGCTTCCTCGTCGGGGTTCACCCGCAGGCTGACGGTCCGGGAATTCGCCGCCAGAACCATGGCATCGGCGACGACCGCCTCGGCAACCAGCTTGTTGCGCAGGGCCTCCTGATGCGTGACCCGCGTGGCGATCGCCATCGCGAGCCGCACGAGGTCGGTGCGGGCGTCCGCGGCATGGGCGGGCATATGCTGGTGGAGGATCTCCAGCGCCTGCGACCAGCGCGCCGTCAGGTCGTTCAAAATAGCCGCGGTATTCGCCAGCGCCGCGTCGTGGCCCGTTTTCTCTCCCTCGGCCAGACCGGCGGCGAGGCCCTCCGCCTGGCCGGCGGCGCGGGCCTCTTCGTGAATGACCACCGCTTCGCGCTCTGCCTGCTCACGGGCCTCGGCAACGAGGCGTTCGGCCTGCGCCTTGGCGCGCGCCACGATCTGCCCCGCTTCCTGTTCCAGATCCGAGAGATCCATCACGATCGAATTTTGAGACGCGAACTGCGCGAGATTGGCCTTGAGCAGGGGCATAAGCACCGAAAGTTCAGGGGTCACGAGTCAACCGCAAGATGGACGATCAGACGATGAGATCCTTTTCACCGCCGCGGCCGGAGATGATGATTTCGCCCGTCTCTTCCAGGCGACGCACGATATCCACGATCTTCTGCTGGGCCGCTTCCACGTCGCTCACCCGCACCGGGCCCATGTATTCCATGTCTTCCTTGATCAGCTGCGCGGCACGCTCCGACATGTTCTTGAAAATCTTTTCCTTCAGGTCCGGTGACGCGGTCTTGAGCGCCAGCGACAGATCTTCGTTGTCCACCTCTTTGAGCATACTCTGTATGCCCTTGTCGTTGACCATGTTGATGTCCTCAAACACGAACATGAGGCGGCGAATCTGCTCCACAAGATCGGGGTCCTCCGCTTCGAGGCCCTCCATGATCGTCTTTTCGGTCGCGCGGTCCGCCAGGTTCAGCATCTCGGCCACCGTGTCGACGCCGCCGGCTTTTTCGAAGGTCTGGGTGATCATCGCGGAGAGGCGATGCTCGAGCCCGCGCTCCACTTCCTTGATCACCTCGGGGTTGGTCTGTTCCATGTTGGCAATGCGCTTGACGACTTCCACCTGCTTTTGACCGGCGAGACCGACGAGAATCTCCGACGCCTGCGTCGGCTTGAGGTGGGCGAGGATCAGCGCGATCGTCTGCGGATGCTCATCCTGGATAAACGTGAGCAGGTTCTCGCTCTCGGCCTTCTGAAGAAACGAAAACGGGGCGCTCTGGATCGTCTGGTTCACCTGCTCAATGATCTTCTTGGCCTTGTCAGGCGGAAGGCTCTTGGTGAGCAGCCCCTTGGCAAATTCCCACCCGCCCTCGTCCGCATACGTACGCGCCAGCGCTAGCTGGTAGAACTCATTGACCACCTCTTCCCGCAGCGTCTGCGGCACGGGCCCCATCGAGGCAATCTCCCGCGAGAGCTCCTCAATCTGCCCCTCATCCAGATGCTTGAGGATCTCGGCCGCGATGTTCTGCTCGAGGGTCAGCACGAGGATCGCGGACTTCTTCATCCCGGAAATTTCAGCAAGCTCGGCCATGCGGCGCACCCGTCGTTGAGGAAATCACTTGTCTTTCGAGATCCAGCGCTTGATCAGGGCAGCGGCGTTCTCGGGATTGTCTTTGATCATGGAGGAAACCTCGTCCACCATCTTGCGGCTGGCGAGCGTGTGATCATCCAGCTCGATGCCCGTGAGCACCGCGTCGGTCTGATTGGCCTCGCCGAAGACGTCTTCGCCGTCGAACTGACCGGGGGCCGTCCCACGCTTGCGCCCGCCGGCCCCGCCGCCCCCGTTGCCAAAGAAGACGGAGGGGTCGATCTCCCCCGCGCCGCCGGCCACCGGAACGGACTTCTTGACCATCATCAGCATCATGCCCAGCAGGCCCAGGGCAAAGACTGCCAGGATGCCCTGCTTGGCATACTGCGCCACGAAGCCGCCCATGGAGCTTCCGCCGAAACCGGTCGCCGCCACGACCACATCCGGGGTCGACGCGAACAGCGTGTCGTCGAACCAGTCCACCCGCACCTTGTCATCGGTCGGGGCGCCGATCACATTCTTCGCCCGGGCCGCCGCCATCTTGATCTGCTCATCAATCACCGGCTGCAGCTTGGCATCATCCGGATCGGCCTTGGGATCGTGCGCGATCCGGCGATAAAGGTTCACAAAGTAGGAACGCGGCAGCGAGATCGACGCGGTCAGGTCCTTGAGATCCGACCCCGGCTGGTACTGCGACGTTTCTTTGGACACGCTGAAACGCACCGCCGTCGACGAGGTGCTGTCGCTGGTGTTCTGCGAGGTGCTGCGTCCCGACGACGAATTCCCATCCGCCACAATGCCGACGTTGGGCTTCACGCCCGGTTCCTGCTTGCTCGGCGTGCCTTCGTTGGAATTGGAAATCTTGCGCGTCTCCAGCACCTCCGCCTTGGCGATGCCCTTGGGATCGTAAGTCTCCGATTCCTGCGTCCGGCGACGCAGGTCGGGGACTGCGTTGACGTCGATCTTCACGTTGGGAATATCGCTGAACATCCAGGCGAGCTTCTGCGTGTACT